>CAIWLA010000340.1 GCA_903913345.1 uncultured Magnetococcales bacterium
CCGTTTCATGGAACATCTGGTCTATTGCCTCCCCTACCTGGGAACAACCCAAGTCCCTTACGGAAAAGGACTCGACTATCTGCTTTCAAAACAGGCCAATGATCGAGTCGATCTGGCCAAATCACAACTGGCTGGCATCAAGTTGCTCCTGCTGGCTGCGGTGTGGGTCTTTGTCCTGTACCTGATGGACATCGCCTTTTTTGGCAAAATCGGGCAAACAGACGGTTTTACCTCTCCGATCCACCTCACACTGCACCACATTGATGGTCTGATCGACCTGGAGGCACAACAAAGACCCGCATTGGGTATTGTCTGGATCAGTCTTGTTGTGGACATGCTCTACGAAACCATGCAACTGGCCATCACCGGGCATATCATCATCGGTTGTCTACGTTTGTTCGGCTTCAATCTCTTCCGCAATACCTACAAACCCCTATTGTCCACCTCCCTGGTCAATTTCTGGAACCGCTATTATTATTATTTCAAGGAATTACTGGTTGACTTTTTTTTCTTTCCAACCTATCTCTCTTTTTTCAAACATCAGCCCAAACTGCGCATCTTTGCCGCCACCATGGCATCGGCCTTTCTGGGCAATTTTTACTATCATTTTCTTCAACATTTTGATGTTTTTATCATTGGTGTAGATGATTTGTCATTTACAAAGTTTTATTCGTACTTTTTCTATTCCTTTGTCCTGGCCATCGGTATTTTTGTCAGCATATTGCGGGAGCAAAATCAGCGAGGCAAACCGCTCGTGGTTCGCCCGCCCCTCTTCGCCTCTTTGCTGACCGTGCAAAAGATTGCCGGTGTCTGGTTGTTCTTTGCCATGCTGCGCATTTGGGATCATCCCGGTTCCGCTTTTGTACAAGACACCACCTTCTTTCTCTCTCTGTGGGGGATTCACCTTTAATCGACACAACGGATGAACAGGATCACGTCCATGTCTGCTTGCCAAGAGGCCAACATTGCCCACTGGTTTCATCGGAGTGCCACCCGGCACCCCTCCCGTCCTGCCATGTTTGTCGAAGAACAACAGTACAGCTATTCGGAATTGCAGCAACAGGTCATCCCGATTGCCTCCACGATTGAACGCCAGGATCCCAATCCGGAAAACCCGGTGGCCGCCGTATTCGCCTACCGCTCGCTGACGGCTTATGCCTCGGTCCTGGCGATTGCCTATGCGGGCAAAGGGTATGTGCCGTTGAATCCCTATTTTCCCCTGGCCCGCAATCTGCGTATTGCCGACCTTTCCGGGGTGGAGATACTCATCCTGGATGCACTGTGCGCAGAACCGGCCCAGGATCTCCTGAACGCCATCCAGAAAAACATGACGGTTCTGCTGCCCGATCATCCCATCCTTCCCCCCTGGACCCAGCCGCTCTCCCGACATCGCTTTTTCTGCCAGGCGGATATTTTTGGTCCCGTGGCCTCCTTGCGGGCACCCAGACCTGGGGAGAACCCGATTGCCTATCTGCTCTTTACCTCCGGCAGCACGGGCGTTCCCAAGGGGGTTGTGGTCTCGTCCCATAACGTCAACGCCTTTGTCACCACCCTGCTGGAACGCTACCAACCCACGCCGGAAGATCGCTTTTCTCAACACAGCGACATGACCTTCGACGCCTCGGTCTACGACCAGTTTGTCTGCTGGGCAGCGGGGGGCTGTCTGTACTCGATACCGCAAAAGATGCGCATGGCCCCTGCCCAGTTCATCCAGGACCACGCACTGACTTTTTGGGAGTCCGTACCGGCGGTCATCCATTTCATGAAACGGATGTACCTGCTCAAGCCGGGCACCTTTCCCTCGCTGCGCTGGAGTGTCTTCGGTGGTGAACAGCTCACTCAGGGGGCGGTGCAATGGTGGCAGGCCGCCGCTCCCCACAGTCGGATTGAAAACAGCTACGGTCCCACCGAAGGAACCATCTGTATCACCGGCTATTTTTGGCAGACCGGACGCTCCGAGGCGGAGTGCCTCAATGGCATGGTCCCTATTGGCACTCCCTATGCGGGTCAAACCGCCGCCCTGCTCGTCGATGGCCAACTGCTGCAAGAGAAAGAAGAGGTCAAGGGAGAACTCTGTCTCAGCGGCTCCCAGGTCACGCCCGGCTACTGGAACAATCCAACGGATACGGAACGGTGTTATCTGACCCTGGTCGATGCGCACGGTCAATCCAATCGCTGGTACAAAACCGGGGATCTGGTCACCTGGAAACAGGGCGTGGGCTTTTATTATGTCGATCGAATAGACAGACAACTCAAAATCCGGGGCTACCGGGTGGAACTCGCCGAGATTGAGCATCTCCTGCGGGAGATCTCCGGGACCGATCAGGTGGCGGTGGTGGGCTGGCCCGCTGGCGGGGGCAACGTGACCAGTGTGATTGGATTTGTCTGCGGTTCCAGGCGTTCGGATGGGGAAATCCTGGCCGAGTGCGCCCAACGTCTGCCCCATTACATGGTGCCTCGCCAGCTCCAACGCCTCCCCCAACTGCCGTTGAACGCCAATGGCAAGACGGATACCGGACAATTGCTGGCACTGATCACGACCGGACTGGAATCAAAACAGCCCCAGGGGTGACAGATTTTGTGGTCATGTTTTTTTTTGGCTTCGCCCCACACCCTACCGGTGGCTCTGCCCCTGGACCCCACCAGGGGGATGATCCCCCTGGACCCACATACACTACAGGCCAATCCACCGCCGGGCCACCGCCAGAGGACGCCGGGTCAACAGGGTGAACAGAGAGACACTCTGATGATAAATGCGCGCAAAACCGGCCAGACCAATGCGCGGAATCCGCTGCAAATCGGTAAAACGGGCCTTGATGCGATAGGCCAGAATCCCCTCCGATGTCACCTCCGCCTGATAGCTGGCATATTCCAGAACCCCCGGCAATGGGGCATCGGGACGCACATTCAAAAACAGGGCGACCTCAGCCCCCACCTCCAACGTGATGGCATCGGCAACGGGCAGATGGATTTCCATCTCCACCTGCTGCGGGTCGGCCAGCATCAGGATGCGTTCGCCCAGTTTGACAGGCCGACCGATCCAGTCATTGCGGTCCGCAAAGACCGCAATGCCATGCCGGGTCGCCCGTACATCCACCCGACTCAAGCGATCCGACAGAAAGTCCACATCGGCCTTCTTTTGCTCCAGACGTTTCTCCTGGAGGGTGGATTGTATCGCCCGTTGCGGGTCACGGGTGGCCTTTTGCACCGTCTGGCGATATTCGGCGGCGGCCACCTCCTGCTCCTTCCTGGCCGTCTCCAACTGATTGCGCAACTGGGTATCCTCCAGACTGAACAACAACTGCCCCTCCTCCACCACTGCATTGGGTTCCACATGAAAACGGTCGATGACACCGGCCAGGGGCGAACGGATAAAGACAGGATTGGCCGCCGTCACCACCGCCGGTGCCAGGACAGACTGGCGCACCGGAAAGGCCAACGAGGCCAAGGCCAGCAACAACGCAGAGCGTTTCAACACCCGACCCAGGTGCCACGGTTGGCCATACAGGGCGTCATTCCAACGGGCCAACACCGTGCGTCGGACCAACAGATTGTGCCAGACCAGGGCACACGTACCCGCCAACTCCTCCAACAGTTGCCGTTCGGCCTCTGGCCAGGGGGTTTCACGCGCCAAAAACAACCCACCCAAAACCTCGGTCTCGGAACGACCCCCACGGAAGAGAACCAGAGGGAGCCACAACCCGTAAGCAGGCAACCATTCCGGCCACTCGGCCGCCACCGCAGCGGGCAGCGCGTCCGGCACCGAGAGGGAGCGGCTCCCGCCCGATCCGGCCAGGGAAGGGTCGGCACCCACCTCTTCGGGGTCGAGAAACAAGGCAAGGGAACCCCCTCCTCCGCTCCCCGCACTACCACCCAACTCTTTCAACACCGCCGAGAGCCAAAGGATATAGGGGGCATTCCGATCGGTGGTGGCCACCCCGGATACCGCCTCCACGTAACCACTGTTGTCCGCCGTGCCGCGCCACAAGGCCGCCTGACGAAACGAGGTGAGCAGACGGGTCTCGTTCACCATCATGAAAGTGAAAGCGGACGGATCGGTCATCCTCCTGGCCCTGCGCATCAGCCCCAACAGGGCCAGCAAAGGGATCAGGGGCTGTTGATTGGCCCCCGATGGATGGGGCGGCGGATGGGGCGGGGTACCCGCCCGCCCTGGAGCGTCCACCGCCGGACGCCCGGTCGCAGAGGGCACTGTCATGGCGGGGAGCGGGCAGGCAGGGTTTCTGATTCGCGGGTGGCCAACTGGGCCGTACCGCTCATGCCGGGCAGCAAATCCGGAAAACGGCCATCGATGGCCCCGAACACCTTGACCGACTGACTGACTGAATCAATCAGGGCACCAAAGGCGACAATCTGGGCCGGATAGGAACGTTGGGTCTCCTCGATCGTCACATGAAACCGTTCACCCACCGCCCGCTGCGGCAGTTGCCGCGAAGGGAGCAGGAAAACCACCTCCAGGCTCTGTTCATCGAGAATTTCCATGAGGGGATCGCCCGCCTTGACATATTGATGCTCCTGGGCCGACAAGGAGATGACCCGACCGGAGAAGGGGGCATGGATCTGGCAATGGTCTATTTTGACCTGGATGATCGCCAATTCGGCGCGGGCCTGGGCCATCTCGGCCTGGGCCACCCGTTCTTCCAGCTTGCTGGTGGCCTGGAGGCGGGAGAGACGCGCATTGACCTGGGACTTGGCCTCTGCGGCATCCAGAATGGCGCGGGCACGCTGCATCTGGGCCATCTCCATGGCACAATCCAGGGAGACCAGCAAATCACCCTTTTCAAATCGACGCCCCTCTCTGGGGGCAATCTTCGTGATGCGCGCCGCCATTTCGCTGGACAACAGGGTGCGCCGTTTGGAAAACAGCTCCACCCGCCAGAGGGTGGTGGGTTCCGGCACGGTATTAAAGCCACTCCCCCCCGCAGAGGAGGGGCTGGGATGTTCATCCGCCCGGATCGCCTGCGCACCGCCACCCAGCCACACCACCAGGACGAACCACCAGACAATCGTCCCCTTTTTCATCCCCAACCCACCGCCATTACCGATCCCCCTCTGTCTCATCCGTCTCGCTGGCATTGGATTTTTTATCGGAAGCATCGGTTTTCTCCTTTTTGGGTGCCGATTTTTCAGCCGCTCCCCTCTCCCGTGCCTTCAGATCCCCCTCCCCCCTGGCTGGCGTGGAGGAGACCACCTCCGCCACCCCCCCCATGTCGGCCGCCTCGGCGGGCACAATCAGGCTGTCCACACCCGTGGCCAGCAGCAACAACCAGCGGAAAAAGAGGGCGCGATCCCTCTCCCGGAAATGGGCCAGACGCACAGAATAATGTCTTTTCTTTTGCTCATCAAGGGTGGGAATGGCCACGGGTTGAAACCCTTTGGCCGACCATTCATCGATGATTTTTTTGGGATTGGCCGTCTCATCCAGGGCCGCCACCTGAATGGCAAAACCCGGCGGGGTGACGGATCCCGGTTGAGGAACAAAACTGGCTGCTTCCCGGAAAATTTTCCAGCCATCGGTCTCCTTCCCCAGAATCATCAGCTTTCGGGAAAAATTTTGCACATGGTTGGAACGATACGACTCGTGAAACGCCACTTGCACAAAGGCAATCGCCCCCTTTTTCAGCAGCCCGTCCAGGGGAGCCGGCAACCCCGGAATGACCTCCAGGTTATCCAGATCCACCTGGAGAAAGGTCAACCCATGAAAGATTTCTTTGGTCCGTTTCCGCCACATTTCCAGGGATTGTCCATGGGCGGGGGTAAACTTCTCCCCCGCATAAAAGGCCCAGTAGGCCTCCGGATTGCGCTGGGACCAAGCCGTGGCCCAGGACTGCAACAGGGCCTGCACCTCGGCCACCATTTTGGGATCGGCCTCTTCCCCGCCCTTTTTCTCCAGAACGGGTGGTGACACCCCCTCCGCTGCGTTCACCTGGGCGGAAGAGGGCTTCACCCCATCTGCTTTGCCCGTCTTGGCAGAGGGCGGTATGGCCGCCTTCGGCTTCCCTTCCTGGGCTACAGGAGGTTCTACAGCGGGGGCCTTTTTCTCTGGAGCCGC
>CAIWLA010000341.1 GCA_903913345.1 uncultured Magnetococcales bacterium
CGGATAGACTGGAATAAACCGTGAAAAGTTATCGAAAAGAGCTGTTCCTGCATCTGCCAAAACGCCGGGGTTTTGTCAACATCACACCACAGGTGGAGGAATGTCTGCGGGAAAGCGGCATCCAGGAAGGGTTGCTGTTGTGCAATGCCATGCACATCACCGCTTCTGTCTTCATCAATGACGATGAACATGGCCTACACCAAGATTATGAAAAATGGCTGGAACGGTTGGCTCCTCATGCTCCAGTCGATCAATACCGCCACAATGACACCGGCGAGGACAACGCTGATGCCCATATGAAACGGCAAGTGATGGGGCGGGAGGTGGTGGTGGCCGTAACCGACGGCAAACTGGACTTCGGCACATGGGAACAGATTTTTTACGGTGAATTTGATGGCAATCGCCGCAAACGGGTGTTGGTGAAAATCATCGGCATGTAGGAACTGTAGGCGGGACTCCCAGGATACCAGCGGATACTCGAAACTGCTGGCGGGGATGGGAGCATCAATTTCCCTCTTTCATATCGGGTGGTTCAGTCTGGTACGATGGGTTTGTGTTGGTGGTACGGATATCTGGCGGCCACGGGCGAGGAATAATTTTGTGATGAAAAGGGTTTAATATGTTTGATATTCTTATGAATGCTGCTGCAATCAGATCGGTGTTTGAAATGCAGTTTGAAATAAAAGACGAAAATCTGATCGAATTAACATTTGAACAATATCAATCAGCTAAAAGACAAGGATTCGATGTATCTGAAAGACTGTTTAGAGTGAGCCGAGGAATGTTTGAGGAATGTAACAATCCACAAGCAGAGCTCAAAATTGTCTCGGAAAGCGAGATTCAAGATATAAAAAGAGCAGTCTCGACGATTTACAGATTATCAGATAAAAGTGGAAATGAATTTAATTCGTTCGTGGATCGTTTAAAATATTTGGAAAAAAAATTGCCTCCTATCATGACAGAACCGTTAAGCTCTTCATCAGAAGACATTGTCCAGGATGATCAGAGGCGAGAAAACGAACCTAACGTTGTCTTTTTATCCAAGAAATAAACCGGAACATAAAATGTGGTTGCAACAGGTTGCTGTATACCATACGTGGACAACAAGGAAGTCGGATAGATGAAGCGTGAACTGACTCCCCAGGAAAAAGCGGCGAAAAGGCGGCGGCGTATGGAGTTCATGACCGTTTTCATCAACGGCAAGCAAAAGAGAGTCAGACGTCCGGTGACTATTGATGGCATTGATGAGGACACGTTCATCAGGCAGAGTGCCGATCCGATCTGGTTGGTTCAGCATGGGATGTACGTCTACCTTGAGAACGAGAATTTTGACAACGAGCCGGATGTCGCCGCCACCATAGGGGGTTGTTGTGAGGCTTTGGACGCTCCATCCCCGATACCTCGATTCCAAGGGACTGGTTGCACTGTGGCGGGAGGCTTTGCTGGCGCAGGCCGTTTTGCGCGGTGAGACCTGGGGGTATCGCCATCACCCGCAGGTATTGCGGTTTTTGGCACAGACGAATCCGCATGGGGCTATCGCCAGCTATCTGGTGGGAGTATTGGCAGAGGCCCAAAGCCGGGGATACCGCTTCGACATTTCCCGAATCCGGCATCCGGCGGCGATTGGTTCGGTTGAAGAAACCAAGGGCCAACTGCTGTTTGAGTGGGGACACCTGCGACAAAAACTGGCGATGCGATCCCCAAAGACTCTGGTAAAGTGGGAGAACATCTCTCCTCCAGACCCTCATCCTCTTTTTCGAGTCGTGGAGGGGAATGTGAGTTCGTGGGAGCGAGGGACAAGAGGGTGATTGATGCCTGCCAATGCACGTGATGCGCCATCCCCCACGGAGTGTTGGCGTGGTTGCCTCTTTTTGGGGGTGGGACTTTTGGATGTTGAGAATGCAAAGGGGCCACAGGCAGCGGAGGGTGGGCACAGGTGCAGGGGTTGGTCCATAGTGTGTGGACCTGCCGACCGCCAACGGCGATGCAGCTTGGTGCGCTGCTGGACGCGAAACTGCTGCCAGAGATGGGAGCATCCATTTCCCTCTTTTACATCGGGTGGTTCAGTCTGGTACGATGGCCAGTGTTGGCGGGACGCCTTGTTGCGCCGCCTGCGCGCCCTGTCGCCCCACGTTTGCGCCGTTTGGATCTGTCGGCCATTCCTGCGTACCTTGGCCAAAGTCGGACAGGGAGACGGTACAGGCGCAACCAACTCCGAATGAATACGAACGACGAGGAAAATATGGCAACCACGAACAAAGCAGAACTCATCACGGTCATGCCCGGCAAATCTGTCCAGAGTCTTGCCGCACAGCAGATCAATGCCGAAACGGTCACTCATGCTGTCAATGTCGATTTGGATGACCGCGCCTACCTCTTCCCAGAGGGAAAGCTCATGACCCAGATCAGGTTTGCCGTTCTCGCCAATAACGAGGTGCAAATAAGCGCGGTCTATGCATTTAACATAAGCCGTTCTGCTCCAGAACTGCTGCGTCTCTCCCTGGAAGACGCCCGTGAGCTGGCCCGCAGTTTGGTGGAAGCCGTTTATCGCGCCCAAACCAAGAATATCTTTTCCGATACGGTTCGTATCACCATCCATGTCGTTGCGAACGGCTACATCCTGCAAATCGGAGACATGAACAACTCACAGGAGATAATGATGAGCACTGGCGTTATATGGCGCGTATGTCAAGGACTATTGCGTATCGTGGATATGGTATCGCCGGTGCAAGCTAATTGAATTATAAGCAAATTTATGGAATTTGAACGGCGAGTTTGGGAGATGTTTTCCCCTTTTTCATCGAGCATTTCCATCTGTTAGGATGCACCCCGTCCAGATGCCACTCGTTACGAGGAGCCCCACCATGACAAAATCACAACTGATTACCCTGATTGCCCAGCAGCTTAAACTATCACGTAAAGACGCAGAGTCCGCCGTCGAAGCCGTGTTCGACTCCATCGCCCATTCGCTGGAGACTGGACGTCGTGTGGAATTGCGGGGTTTTGGCAGCTTCGGGTTGAAGGAACGGCGTGAACGTGCGGGCCGGAACCCCAAGACGGGGGAGAGCGTGGCGGTGGAGGCCAAGAGGATACTGTTCTTCAAGGCTGGCAAGGCATTGAAAGAACGGGTGGATCACGGATCAACTGAAATTTGAAGAGGGAATCGGGATGAACAAGTCGGATCTCACAGCACACGTGGCCAAGGCCGCGAGCATGACACAAGAGCAAGCCGGGAAGTCCATCGATGCCATCGTGGCCACTATCCAAGACACACTAGCGGCGGGAGATCAGGTGACATTGGTTGGCTTTGGCTCCTTCGCGGTGGTTGAACGGGCCGCCAGGACGGGCAGGAACCCACGGACAGGGGAGGCGATTCAGATCGCTGCCACGCGCATGCCACATTTTAAGTCTGGGCAGACGTTGAAGGATGCTGTGGCGTTGAAGGCTACGTAAACTGGATCTCGGGTGGGTGCGCACCCTTCGCACCCAGTCGCCACACGTCTGCGCCGTTTGGTTCGGTCGGATATTCCATTGGCCTTGCCCGTGGCGGGACACGGGGTGGAGCAGGTGAAACCAACG
>CAIWLA010000342.1 GCA_903913345.1 uncultured Magnetococcales bacterium
ATCTGCTCTTCAAACTGGCCGAGTTTGGACTGGTGGATCTGGATCCGCAGGATCCGCGTCTGAACAGTTTGTTGGAAGAGTTGAAAGGACTGGAGCATCAGGGGTTTCAGTTTGCCGGGGCCGAGGCCTCCTTCGAGTTGCGTGCCCTGGAGCTGTTTGGCAGGCTGCCCGATTATTTTCAGCCGAAAGGGTTTCGGGTCATTGACGAACGCCGCGTCAGTGCCAACAATGAACGGGCCATGGGGGCAGAAGCCACGGTCAAACTGTTGTTGGGTGAGCGGTTGATCCATCTGGTGGGCGAGGGGGCCGGTCCCGTCAATGCCCTGCATACCGCCTTGTGTCGCGCCCTGGAGGAACACTATCCCCAGGTCAACGATATGCACCTGGTGGACTACAAGGTACGCATCCTGAGTGGGGGCGGCACCGAAGCCAAGGTTCGGGTATTGACAGAGTGGCAGGACAACCAACACAATTGGGGAACGGTGGGTGTCTCGGACCATATCATTGCCGCATCCTACGATGCCATGGTGGATGCCGTGCGTTTCAAGTTGTACAAGGACGGGGTCTCCCCGGCCTGGGAAAAAAATAAATTGAGGTTGTCTCAATCTGACGGGAGGTTTTAAAACCGATGAAAAAAATAGAAGCCATCATCAAACCATTCAAGCTGGATGATGTGAAAGAGGCTTTGGCAGAAGTGGGTATCCAAGGTATTACGGTCTCCGAGGTGCGGGGATTTGGTCGGCAGAAGGGGCATACGGAACTCTATCGCGGGGCGGAATATGTGGTGGACTTTTTGCCCAAATTGAAGGTGGAAGTGGTATTGCCCGATGAGTTGGTGGATCGTGCGGTCAAGGCGATTGAACAGGCCGCCCGTACCGGTCGGATCGGGGATGGCAAAATTTTTATCACCAACGTCGAGGGGGTCATCCGCATCCGCACCGGCGAACGGGATGTCAATGCCTTGTAACACCTGGGGATAATGGCATGCACTGAGCACCTTTGACCATTCCTGGGGGCGTTGCCCCCACCTTCTCCACACCGATGACAACGGCATGGACCCGCACCATGAAACGAGATCTGGGAAAACTGTTCAAAACAGGAGAGATCATCTTCCGCCAGGGAGACCCGGCGGAGTGCATGTATGTGGTCCAAAAGGGAGAGGTGGAGCTGGTCGTGGAGTCGGAGTATGGCTTCAAACGGTTGACCATGCTGAAGAGCGGAGATGTCTTTGGAGAGGTTTCACTCTTTGCGGAAAAGGCGCGATTTTCCACCGCCAGGGCGGTTCAGGATACCTGGGTGATGACCCTGGATGAGAGGGCCTTCATGGGCCGGTTGCATCAGGATCCCTCCCTGGCCTTTCATATGATCCGCCAGATGGCGCGCCGGATCTATGATCAGGACCACCTCCTGATGCGCGGTTTTTATGACGAGGAAAATCGCACACCCCACGCGCCCGGCTTTGTCAGTTATATCGATCTGGTCGCCCTGGTGGAAAAAGAGCTGACCCGTGCCAAACGTTTGTGGCAGGCCCTCTCGTTTGCCATCATCGAGATTGATCGTTTCAGCGCGTTGCAGGCGCAATTCGATGCGGTGGTCGGCGAGGATTTGCTGACGTCCCTCGGCGGCACGATCAGGGGGGTGTTGCGCCGACAGGATGTGGCGGGTCGTTTCGGGGATGACCAGTTTGGCCTGTTGCTGTATGAAACCGATGGACAGGCCGCCGTCCGGGTGTTGGAAAAGGTCAGACGATCTTTTTTCACGCTGTGGGGGCGGGTGGAACATCCCGACCAGGCGGCCATCTTCCATTGCGGCATTGCCTGCTACCCGGACCATGACAATACGGCCCAGTTGCACAAGGCGGCGCACAAGGCACTCTCCGACAGCAAAAAGACGGGCAACCCGATCCTGCTGGCAACTCCCCCCGAGAAAAAATAATCGGCCCCCAACCCGGATGATAGTGAGGTGGATGCCATGAAGTTGTCGGCCAATAGCCGGATAGGCATCGTCGGTGGCGGACCCTCTGGCTCTATGACCGGTTTTTTTCTGCTGGAACTGGCGGAACGGCTGGGACTGCCGATCGAGGTGGATATTTATGAGTCCCGCGATTTTACCAAGTATGGACCGCCCGGTTGCAACATGTGCGCCGGGGTGGTTTCCGAATCGTTCATCCAGACCTTGGCCGCCGAAGGTTTTCCCCTCCCCTCCTCCACGGTCATCCAGAGGGGGATTGACTCCTATGTGTTGCACACCTCTGACCTGCCGGTGGTGACCATCAATACCCCGGTGGACGAGGTGCGCATTGTGGCGGTCTATCGGGGCAGCGGCCCCAGAAAACCGATCGGCGATCAATCATGGAGCAGTTTTGACCATTTTTTGTTGGAAAGGGCACGCCAGAAGGGTGCCCATATTTTGCCCCTGCGGGTCACGGATCTGGACTGGGATAACGGCCGACCCAAGGTGACGGCCCGGGGTGGTCACACCCGGACCTATGACTTTCTGGTCGGGGCGGTGGGGGTCAACTCGGCGACGCTGGAAAAATTTGGCGGATTGGGCTTTTCCTTCCGTCCACCCCTGGTCAACAAGGGGTTTCTGTCCGAAATCTATCTGGGTGTCGAGCAGGTACAGCAGTATATGGGCGGTGCCCTGCACATCTTTTTGCTGGATATTCCCCGTCTCAAATTTGCCGCGCTCATTCCCAAGGTGGAATATGTGACCATTTGCCTGCTGGGCGACAACATTGACAAGGCGTTGATTCAGCAATTCATGGAGACACCGGAGGTTCGCCAATGTTTTCCACCCGGCATGGAATGGTCCATGACGGACAAGGGGTGTGAGCAGGAGGCGGGACAGGCCTGTCACTGCGGTCCCAGGCTCAATCTGGGACCGGCCATCAACCCCTTTGCCGACCGGGTGGCCATCGTGGGGGATGCCGCCGTCACCCGTCTCTACAAGGATGGCATTGGGGCCGCCTATATCACCGCCAAGGCCTGTGCCGTCACCGCCCTCTTTTTCGGCATTACTGCCCCCGATTTCAAGGAGCACTATCTGCCCGTCATCCAGCGCATTGCGGCGGACAACCGCATCGGTCGACTGATCTTCTGGATTACCCTTTTTTATCAGGAGTGGAATTTTTTGCGGCGGGGCATGGTACAAATGGTCAAGGACGAACAGGCTCTCCCCGGCCCCCAGCGGCAGATGAGTCGGATATTGTGGGATACCTTTACCGGTTCGGCCACCTATCGGGAAATTCTTTGGCGATCTCTGCACCCCCGTTTTTTTCTCCATCTGCTCTCTGCCACCTTTCGGGGCTGGTTGGCCCACTTGCACAAATAGGTATTTCGCCATGTCCATGCCGACCTGGAATACAACGGCCCTTTTGTTTGCGGCACTGTTGGTGAGTGGTTATCTCCTGGAGGGCCTCGCGCTGCTGCTGGACAGTCGGCACCTGCGCCACCCCCTGCCCGCTCCCTTGAACACCTGGGTCGAGGCCGAAACGTGGCAAAAGACGCAGATCTATACCCAGGCACGCCATCGACTGGCGATTGTGGCATCGACCGTGGATCTCCTGATTTTGCTGCCCTTTTGGTTTGGAGGGGGATTTTTGGCTCTCGACCGCTGGATCACGGGGTGGCATTGGGACACTCTGGCGACCGGCGTGGCCTATATCGGGCTGTTGATGGTCTTTTCTTATGCCATCCACCTGCCCTTTACGCTCTATGGCACCTTTGGCCTGGAGGCCCGGTTCGGCTTCAACCGGATGACGTGGAAAACCTTTGTGGCCGATCAGATCAAAATGGCCATACTGGCGATACTGCTGGGGGGGCCATTGCTCGCCGGACTGTTGGCCCTCTTTTATCAGGCGGGATCATTGGCCTGGCTGTATGGCTGGATCGGCATGACGCTCTTCAGTCTGATTTTGCAATGGGTGGTTCCGCGCTGGATTTTGCCGTTGTTCAACCGTTTTTCGCCCCTGGCGGAGGGAGAACCGAGGCGGGCGATTCTGGCCTATGCCCAATCGATCGATTTTCCCCTGGCCCAACTGTTTGAGATGGACGGCTCGCGTCGTTCCAGCAAGGCCAATGCCTTTGTCACGGGATTCGGCAAAAACCGGCGGATTGCCCTCTTTGACACCCTGATTCAGCAACACACCATCCCTGAACTGGTGGCGGTCCTGGCCCATGAGATTGGCCACGCGCGCCGGAGACATATGGCCAAGATGCTCCTGCTGGGCATCCTGCATACGGGTATTTTGTTCATGCTGCTGGCGGTATTGCTGGAGTGGCCGGGGCTGTATCGGGGCTTTTTCATGGAGGGGATGCCGTTGTATGCCGGGCTGGTCTTTTTCGGCATGGTGATTGGGCCGATTGATCTGTTTGTCGGGCTGTTTTTTAAAAGGCTGTCGCGCCATTTTGAATTCGAGGCCGACCGGTTTGCCGTGGAGACCGCACCGGAACCGGCGGCCTTGATCTCCGCCTTGAAAACCTTGGCCAGGGAAAATCTGGCCAACCTGATGCCCCATCCGTTTTATGTCCTGCTGCATTACAGCCATCCGCCCCTGTTGGAGCGGGTGGCGGCGATGGAGGAGAGGATTCGCCATGGATGAAAAGAGGTTTGACAACCTGTTGGAGAGTCTCCGTCAGATGGGCGACCACCTGCGCGGGAGACCGGTGGAAGGGGCAAGGATCACAGAGTTTTCTGAGGTGGAAGCCATCCAAACCGTTTCAAGGCCCTGCGCGCAATGGTCATGGAATCCCCTTCTGGAA
>CAIWLA010000343.1 GCA_903913345.1 uncultured Magnetococcales bacterium
CGCGTCGCGAATACCGCTGCCGCTGGTGTAGCCACCGTTTCCGACAAGGGTATCATTCGTGCCACCTGAGGGGGGGGTGCCCGTGTTGGGCCAGGTCGTCAACGCGCTGATCGTACCGGCCACACCGCTCGTGGTGAGGTAGTAATGACGAACAGGAATAAAGACACCGTAACCGAGCTCGGCAAGCTCCGTGCCGCGGGAACCGGAGCCATTGTAGCGGCCCGTCGCATATACGGTCTTGCTGCTATCTCCGGCATTGCCGGTGAATTGCGCGAGCGTGAGATGCCCGTTAGTCAAAAGGGCATTTCCGAGTTGGGTGGTGATGTTGGTAATCGCCGCGCCAGCTCCCTTTGTGGCAACCCAACGGAATGTCGCCACAGCAACGATATCATCGTTGTAGGTGACAGCTGAGACAGGGGTCGAGACCTGGTACACGTCAGAATACGCAAATGCAGGCGTGTCCAACTCCGTTGCGCCGCCATAGAGCGTTCCACCGCTCAAAGTACCGTTGGTACCGGCAGTGCCGCCCGTGGTTACAGCACTGATTGTCGCTGTGATCGGGATGAACTTTGCCGGGACCGGAGCCGTGCTATTATTGTATAGCGATTGGACGCCTTCCGAAGAGCCATTCCATCCGGTGCGGATGTAGGTTGTTCCGGGGAGACCGGGATAGGTGCCTACGAAGAGCTGTTGGTTGCCGCCAGTGAGGCTGCTGCCCGTGTAAGCCACGCCAGTAAGGGAACCCCCTGTACCATTATAGGCATCAACGATGGCCTTGATGATACCCGAACGGAATGCGGTGGACCCGGTGATATTGATCGTCTCGGCGTTGGTGGTGCCAGCCAGCATGGCTGCCGCAGCTCCGATTAAAAGGAATTTTTGGATTTTCATAATTTGATGTGTTTTGATTTGTGTTTTTTGATTGAGGTTTTTCTGATCAAGCCTTTTGAAGGCGGCGGCGGAAGGCCAGGAGGGCAACCGCAGCGAGGCCAAACAGGGCGTAGGTGGAAGGCTCGGGAACTGCACCGACATTTCCAGTCGAATCGATTGTGATGGTGCCGACATACTTGCCGGTGCCCACAGTGCCGCCAAAGGTATCTCCGGTTGTCGCACTCAGGATACGATACATATCCAGCGCGCCGACAACTGTCTGCCCCTGGACTGTCTGGCTTGCGCCAAACGTCTGCTCAATACCGAGTGAACCGGACGTCAGGTTGGTGAAGGATTTCCCACTGCTAGTCACCGGCGGGTTGTATTTGTCCCAAGTGACCGCCGAGGTCGTCTGGGTCCCAGCGGCAGTGTCGGTGCCATCCTGAGTCGACCCGCTCACCACAGTCGTCTGCAAACCAGCAATCTGGTTCGCAGTAGCATTGCGATTAGTGCCACTCGCAATGGACCATGCGGTTCCAGAGTGGGCGAGTCCATCTGTTCCTCCGGCAGTCCGGGCCTTTGAAACGTAAATGGTCTGGCCAGGATCGCCATTGATTGCAGCGGCGGTCGAGTCATTTACTGTCAGTGCGATCGCGCCCCAATAGAGATCGGTGCGGGTA
>CAIWLA010000344.1 GCA_903913345.1 uncultured Magnetococcales bacterium
ATCTTGTCACTGTTCGGGATGTACAAAAAGGCGGATGTGGCTGCATAGGGCGAGCCAAATAATTATCTGGAAGGCTATAACATGCCGTCAGTGTACATCCATCCAAAGAGATCCGTCATGGTATCCAACCCACCGCCGCCGTCCCATGCCCTCCGCCAATGGTGGCGCGCCTGTTCCGTCTATACCGAAGATCGGGTCATCACCGTCCTGTTTTTGGGCTTTTCCAGTGGGTTGCCTCTGGCATTGACCTTTGGCACCCTCTCCCTCTGGCTGGTCGAAGAGGGGATCAGCAAGACATCGATCGGGCTGTTTGCCCTGACGGGTGTCCCTTACACCTTTAAATTTTTATGGTCACCACTGATCGATCAACTCCCCATCCCCTTTCTGACCGCCCGCCTGGGTCGCCGCCGCAGTTGGGCCGTTCTCACCCAGGTGGCCTTGATGGTCTCGCTCTTCTTTTTGGGTTCCAGCAAACCCGGCACAGACCCGTTCACCACCGCCATGCTGGCCCTCTGTACCGCCTTCTGGTCTGCCAGCCAGGATATTGTCCTCGATGCGTATCGCGTTGAAATACTGGAAGAGCGTCAATACGGGGCCGGTGCGGCCATGTCGGTTCTGGGCTATCGCCTGGGCATGTTGGCCTCAGGTGCCATCGCGCTCTATCTGGCCACTTTTTTTGGCTGGTTTGTCACCTATGCCCTCATGGCGGCCTTGATGAGCGTGGGTATCGTCACCATTCTGCTCAACCCGGAACCGGAGGCAAAGGGGGATGACAAGGGGGCCTCTCTGGAGGGAAAATGGCCCGATCTGTTCCAGAAATGGTCCCGGTTGGGCGGTCGGATGGGGCGCGTCATGACCTGGATTGCGGGTGCCGTCATCGCCCCCTTTGCCGACTTCATGCGGCGGGACAGTTGGGGCATTGTCTTGTTGTTCATCCTTTTTTATAAACTGGGTGATACCCTGGCCGGGGTCATGAGCAATCCCTTTTATCTGGAACTGGCCTTTACGAAGATTGAAATTGCCACGATCAGCAAAATATTTGGCCTGGGGGCCACCCTCTTGGGCAGTGTGGTGGGTGGGGTGGTGGTCAGCCGACTGGGAATCATGAAATCGCTGTTGTATTGCGGCCTGTTGCAAATGTTGTCCAACCTCATGTTTGTGCTGTTGGCCCAAACAGGGCACAGTCTGGGCGTCCTGACCTTGACCATTGCCGTCGAAAATTTCAGCAGTGGCATGGGGACAGCGGCCTTTGTCGCCTATCTCTCTTCCCTGTGCAATATTGCCTATACGGCCACCCAGTATGCCCTGTTAACCTCCTTCATGGCCTTTGGCCGGACCTTGCTCGCCTCTTTTGGGGGTTCGATGGCCGACCATATGAGTTGGACGGCCTTTTTCCTGGCAACCACCCTGGCCGCTGTACCAGGTCTGGCCCTGTTGTGGCTCATGATACGGCGTTTTTCCATCCACCCCTCTCCCGCAAAGGAACGACTCGATGAACCGGCCTGACGACAATTCCACCCCTCACCACCCGTTGCAACACTATCTGCACAAGATGCGGGGCGGTGGCCAAATGGCACCGATGGTGGGGGTCGGGGAGGTTTTCTGGTCCTGGTTGGGGGCGTTTCTGGGTATCGGGCTGGTGGGCTTTCTGGATGCACGGGTCTTTGCCCCGGCGGATCTGGCCCTGATTATCGGCTCGTTTGGGGCCTCCGCCGTCTTGATCTATGGGGCACCCGGCAGTCCCCTGGCCCAACCGCGCAACCTGATCGGCGGCCATCTGATCTCTGCCGTGGTGGGTGTGATGCTGTTTCAGGAGCTGGGTGCCATACCCTGGTTGGCCGCCGCCCTGGCCGTCTCCCTGGCCATTGCCGCCATGCACCTCACCCGCACCCTGCACCCGCCCGGCGGAGCCACCGCATTGATTGCGGTGATCGGTTCCGAACGGTTGCACCATCTGGGATTTCTCTATGTGTTGATCCCCGTCGGTCTGGGTGCCCTCTGCCTGCTGCTGGTGGCACTCCTGGTCAACAATCTGGCCCCGTCGCGACGCTATCCCGTGGTCTGGTGGTAGGGAGCCTAAGCATCACTGTTCCGGCAGCAAGGCATCGGTCGGTATTTCCATCGCCTTCCCGCCCTCATGGGCACTGGCGGGCGGCTCCACGGTTTTCGGGGCGGCGGGTTTTTGGACCACATCATCCAGACGAATGGCACAACGACCGATGGGCATGTTGACGGGGGGCAGACTGTCGATACCCAGGTCATCGGCCTGACGAAACTCCAGACGCACCTCCACCCGACGACTCTCCTCCGCACTCTGCTTGATCCCGGTCACGGAAGCCCCATCAATGATCAACAATTGCCGCAACTTGTCTTGTTGATTGTCGGGCAACTCGGCGGAAAACAGGGCACACACCACCGCCTGCGCCCGGTTCAGACTCAGGTTGACATTGTACAGATAGCTCCCCGTGGCATCGGTGTACCCCTCGATATGGATCCGTTTCAACCAATTTTTTTCCTTCTCCAGGGACTCCGGCTCCAACTCCAGCAGCAGGGGGACAAAACCGCGTAACGATTCCTGGGCCGCCATGGATAACTGATAGCTGTTAAAGGCAAAACTGGCCTTGTCACCAAAACTGATCGTGTGGGTGGCGTGATTGATCTCCAGACTCAAATTTTTTTCCTTGGCCCGCTGTTCCAGTCGATCGAGTATGGCCTGGATGGCGGTATCCCGCTCCTTTTTTTCGACCAATGGACGACTGGCGATGGCCACGATGGAGATGCTCATGACCACCAGAAAGAGCATGGCCAAGGCGGTCATCAAGTCGGCATAGCTGATCCAAAAGGGATTGCCGCCATCTTCAATCTGTTTTTGCGCACGCTGAACCACTCTTGCCACGGGATCCTCAGCTCTCTCGATAGGTTGAATGGGGGAGGACTCCCCCGATGGCCGAAACAATGATCATGGCCTCTTCTCCGGCCCACAACGACTGCCCGCCAGGGGAATGCCCGCCCTGGCCTGCTCCCGCAGATGCAGAATCGTGTCGTCATCCAGGGCGAACAGTTGCTGAACATAGTCCCGATGCCGTTCCCACTCCCACTCCATCAGATCCCCCTCCAGCCATTCGGTCATGAGGAGCATGGCGTGCAAGACCAGATATTTGCGTTCGCTGACCGGCCGACCGGCAAAGGCGTCCCGGTGATGATGGACCTCGATCAGGTAGACCAGCGGCTTGGGCCATTGCCAGCCATCACAGAGTAAAGATCCCAATATGGCATGGGTGGTTTCGTACTGTTTTGCCTCGAGTTCTTCCAATGTCTGGCGGGTCACCTGGCGGTCTGCTGTGAGCAGATTGGCATAATTGGCCCCATGCCGCAACAGGACCATTTTGCCACAATCATGGAACATGCCCACCACATACGCCTCGTCAGACGGCACCACGGGGAGGTTGCCGTTCTTGAAATGGGGGGAGAGGGTGGCCAATTCCTGGGATAACCAGGATAAAATGTGCGCGGCCCGGATCCCCTGGAGGCGCAGGGTTTGCATCCCGCTCACCCTTCGCGCGATCTCTGCCCCCAGAAACAGTTCATGGGTGATCTCCCGCACCTTTTCCTGCCCCAGCAACACCATGGCGCAGGGAACGGATTCCACCTTGCGATTATGACCCGTCAACAGGGTATTGGCCGCAGAGAGTATCCGAGCGGAGAGGGCCATATCCTGCGCGATGGCGGCCGTGACCTCCAGAGGGTTTTGTACAAACAGACTTTGCGTCTTGATGGCCTCCAGCATCTCCGTGGGTCGGGTTGGAATCGAAAACCCACGGATCATCTTGGGCGATATTTTCCCCATGTCATACTCTCTCCCCGCCTACCCCGTTGCAGCATGGCCCATCCAACTGCCTGGCCCTCACAGACCAGCCCTCTGTCCGATCCGAGCATACCGGCTTTGGCAGCCTGACGTCAAAGAATTGTTCTCGTCCGCCCCTTCATGGTCACACTTCGCCCAGAAAGGAGGATGGCGCAGAGGGGAAAAACGATGGATTTGGACATCGAAGGGGATGAATGCAAACAGGAGGGGGCCGGGAGGCAGTCAACGGCCTCCCGGAAACAGCCGAACACGCGACCCATCATCCGCAACAGGCTACTGGGATATCATCATCGATTGGCAGTGCGTCCTGTTTGAATTGTTCTCGTAATTCTCCCATTTTTCCTTCGATTTCGCTATTCAGGATCTCCTTGCGACCGGTCACAGAGGTCATTCACTTGATCAACTCACGAAACCACCAACCCTCAATACGATCAAGGAAACAAGGGATCCCATCCCGGCGGAAACAGGACGGAAAGAGCAGTTGGGCCACCAGGCCAGCCCGATCCCGACCGGTTTCCTGATCCAACAGACCCGGAATATTGACGGAGATCCGGTCACGCACCCCCGGTCGGCGTCAATGGACCGACAATCTCACTCTACCGCCGAAACCCGTACTGCGCGTCAATAGCCCGCCACTCCTCCCTTTCGAACGTCCGCATCTCCTGTTTCAAGGATTGCGTTAATCTGGTCTCAAACTTGCGTCAATCCCCTGCAACGCCCGTCCAAGTGGCCGCTGTCACAACCCGATGATTAAAATATACCAAGGAGATACCCGATGAATCTTTCCGAGCAACAGACTCCCTCTTCCCTGCAGCACGAGCAGATCGCTTTCACCGCCCTCATGCCGGGAGCCGCCGCCACTCCAGTGAGTGTCAATCCCCTGGCCCTGTTGGAAACCCGCCTGAACGGCATGACCACCACGATCGCCACCTTGAAAAACAAGGTCTCGGCACTGCAAGAGGTGATCACCCATCGCGATCAGCGGATCACCGCCCTGGAGATGGAAAATGCCGCCATCAAGCAACAGATGGATCGGAACACCAGCTCCCACGGCCAACTGCTGGATGGCTTGTCCAGCATGCTGGCACGGTTTCCCAGCGAAGAGAGCCTGACCGCTCAACAAGCGGAAACCTCTGCGCACATCGATCTGATGGCAGAGACCATGGGTACGGCATAACCGGAGTCAACAGGTCTGCGTTTGGGGGCTTCATCGCCCCCAAACGCAGACCTGAGAAAAGTATTCCATGAAACGGAGCGGAGCACGCGCCTCATCCACCTACTCCGTCGGAAACAAAGCTTTGACCGTATCCATGAACGCTTCCATCTGGTAATGGGTCAGCTCCAACTCCACCGGCCTGTTGGGCGGAGCAAGAAACA
>CAIWLA010000345.1 GCA_903913345.1 uncultured Magnetococcales bacterium
CCCCTGGACCCCACCAGGGGGATAATCCCCCTGGACCCCTGATAAATAAAATAATTTCGGAGAGTAATCATGACCGTTCGCACCCGCTTTGCCCCCTCACCCACCGGATTTTTGCACATCGGCGGGGCACGCACCGCCCTGTTTTGCCACCTGCATACCCGGCGCGTTGGCGGCACCTTTATCCTCCGCATCGAAGATACCGATCGGGAACGCTCCACCCAGGCCGCCGTGGATGCCATCATCGAGGGATTGCACTGGCTGGGATTGGACCCAGACGAAGGCCCCTTTTTTCAGTCGGACAATACCGCACTCTACCTGGCCACTGCGCAAAGACTGGTGGAGGAGGGCAAGGCCTACCAATGCACCTGCAGCCGGGAAACCCTGGACGATTTGCGCACCACCCAACGGGAACAGCAGATCAAACCCCGGTATGACGGGCGATGCCGAACCCGTACCCAGGAGACAACGTTGCCGGATGACCAACCCTTTGTCATCCGATTCAAAACCCCCACCGAGGGGATCACCGCCTGGGACGATCGGATCCAGGGCACCATCCGTTTCCAGAACGACGAACTGGATGACCTCATCCTCGTCCGCTCCGATGGCTCCCCCACCTATAACCTGGCCGTGGTGGTCGATGATCATGCCATGGGGATCAATCTGGTCATCCGGGGTGAGGATCATATCAGCAATACCCCCCGACAGATCCACCTCTTCCAGGCGTTGGGATGGGCCGTGCCCCAGTATGCCCACATGCCCCTGCTGCACGGGGCCGATGGCAGCAAACTCTCCAAGCGACACGGTGCCGTCTCCGTCCTGCAATACCGGGAGGATGGCTTTCTCGCCTCCGCAGTCAATAATTATCTGGTTCGTCTGGGATGGTCCCACGAGGAGCAGGAGGTCTTTACCCGCGCCGAGATGGAACAGTGGTTTGATGTGCGCGATGTGGGACGGTCGGCGGCGATTTTTAATCTTTCCAAGTTGTTGTGGATCAATGGACACCATAT
The DNA here is from genome assembly GCA_903913345.1 of uncultured Magnetococcales bacterium. Taxonomy (GTDB): domain Bacteria; phylum Pseudomonadota; class Magnetococcia; order Magnetococcales; family Magnetaquicoccaceae; genus Magnetaquicoccus. The sequence goes on from CAIWLA010000345.1 coordinate 1,008, forward strand.
CCGCGCCGCCCATCCAGACCAATTGCTTCCGGATCTGCTCTTGCAATTGGCCAAACGGGGCATCCTCAACCCGGATCCCGAATGGGTCCGGGCCATCATCCCGGAATTTCAGCCCCGCGCCAAAACCCTGGTGGAAATGGCCGAAAAATGCCACTTCTTTTTCGTCGATTCCGTGTTGCCCTATGAGGAAAAGGCGGCCAAAAAATATTTCGACCCCACCCCCCCCGAACCGTTCCACGCCCTCCTGGCCGCCCTCACCGCCCTGCCAGAGTGGACAATCGAGCACATTGAAAAGGCATTTCAGGAGACCGTGGCACACTTTGGCCTGGAGATGGGTCAATTGGCCCAACCGGTCCGCGTCGCCCTGACCGGCACCGCCACATCGCCGGGGATCCATGAAACCCTCCATCTCCTGGGTCGGGAAAAAAGCCTGAAACGGCTTGAAGAGGGGGCCAAACGACTCTCCCGTGCCATTTTCCCGGCACCCTGTGTCGAGAAATCTTGACAAGCCCCACCCACCCGGTGTACACAGATCGGGCATTGGCGGATCGTTCAACGGTAGGACTGAGGACTCTGACTCCTCCAACCTAGGTTCGAATCCTAGTCCGCCAGCCAATCCACTCCATGCCAGGCTCCTGAGTACCGCCATGAACCCAATGCGGCCAGAACGGGTGGGCATTTCACATGGCAACAACGGCACACTCCCCTCATCGATGGATGGACAAATATGGGTTGGCCACAGGTCAAAACCCTGATCTGCGCCGTTTGTCGTTGCCGTATCAGGAAGAGATGACGACGGTTGCCGCAGTGTACCTGAAGAATGCGGTTCAATATCTGCCAGCGGACAGGCTGGATAGACATCTCCATTTGATTTTTGCCTTTATGGCATGGATATACCATCGGGGCAAACCGGTGCGCGAGGTGGCCGAGGATGACCTGTTTGGCTATTTTGTCTGGCTGGCCAAACAGGGATGCCCGATGGAGCAGTGGTCGTTCACGGCGGGAGCCATCACCGACCTGTTTCAGGTGTTGCGACAGGAAGGCCTCATCCACCACAACCCCCTGCACAGGGTCTATAAAATATTCACGGAGAGGGAGCAACTCCTGCACAGCATTCTTGTGCAAGCCACACCGTACCCATTGGACCCACCCGCCACGCCCCCATCGCCACCGGTCGCGCCCACCAACCCGCCCACCGTGATCGAGGCCATACCCGCTCGCTCGAAACCCGTCCAGGCTCTCTCCGCCCCCGCATCCGTTCCTGCCCCGACCCGCGCCCGGCCCATCGTGCCCCCGGTGGTCTGGCAAGGCATCCACACCCACAAAACCGTATCCATGACACTCGCGCTGTTGCTGATCGTTGGCCTCGCGATGCTCTACCACCAGAATGGAACCAAACCCGAACAACAGGCCACGATGTCCACAACGGTCACACTCAATCCCTGTGCGGGCAACGAACCGAAGGCCAGAGAGGCCGTCTCCACGCGCCATCCCAGGCCCGGAGATACCCCACCTCAAGGCGTTCGAAAAGGACCGATCATTGACTTTTTCTACCAGAACGGACTGAAAGATTATTATTGCCGGGACTATCGGAAAATTCCCTGCGATGCCAGCCAGGTACTGCTCAATCCCATACCGGCGGAACCGGAAAACGTCTATGAAGGGGGAGACCATTACCTGGGCGTGTGTGGTCGATGCCATGGGGCCGCTGGTCAGGGTAATGGACCGGATGCCGTTCGTCTCAACCGACCCCTGGCTCCATTGAGCAAGTCGGGCGGGGAGATACCAGACCGGGATGCCTACCTGTTCTGGATTGTGGCCCAAGGCGGCGGTGACTTTGGCGGCAAAATGCCACCGTTCAAGGATCTTCTGGATGAAAACGCGATCTGGAAGGTGATCCTGTTTTTGAAGACGTTACGCTAAAGCCGGACGATTGATGTGAAGGCAGGGGCCACCGTTTTCTGGCGTTTCCGGTGGCTGCCTAATGCCATACAAATCAATCGAATATATCGTTTGACGTTTCCGGCTGTTTCCGCTATTTTCCCTCCAACTGCTTACTGGCTGCTGGCTGGAGTTGCAGAGTCCGCGTTTCCAGTCAGATGGCTGCATCACCGAGCGGAAAAGAGACCCACAACGTCCCCCCCCTGGTACGCCAGGGCACAGGAGCTTGAACCATGCTGGCCATTGAATTGCCATCGGACACGGAAGAGATGTTTCAATCGGTATCCAGGGAGACCGGGCGGTCCTTGAAAGAGTTGGTGCAGGAGGCTTTGGACCGTTTCCTGGAAGAGTGGGAAGACCGGCAGGACGCAATGGATGCCGACCGTCTCTACCGCGAGTTCAGGGAGAGTGGAGAAGCGGGCATTCCATGGGAAACGGTCAAGTCCGGATTGGATGCCAAACATGCCATATAGGGTCATCATTCCAGCCAGGGTACAGAAACAATTGGATACCTTGGCAGCTTCCGACTGGTGGCGGGTGAGGGATGCCATTGATCAACTGGCCCATGTTCCCCGTCCACCCGGTTCAAAAAAAATGCAAGGTTCCTCGGAATCCTGGCGGGTTCGTGCAGGGAACTACCGCGTCATCTATACCATCGAGGATGACCGACTGGTTGTCCTCGTCGTCAAGATTGGTCACCGACGCGAAGTTTACCGCTGACCACCGAATGCCCGGCCTATTGAATTTTTGAAGGCGGTTTGAGTGAGGAGCGGAGAGGGAGCAAAAAATCGGCCACCCCTCCTGGGTGGGAATCAATGCCCCCCTGGCAGTACGCGCACCAAGGTCATGAGAATGCCCGCCATCATGGCCAGTTGTGCCAGGGCAAGGCCGACCATCCACCTGATGGTTTCGTTCTTGGCAACCTCAATTTCCTTGCGCAATTCCGCCTTGGCAAGTTCAATATCTCCCTTTGTGGCAAGCTGGCTGTCCAATATCTCTGAGAACAAATGCGCTTGCGTTTCTGCC
>CAIWLA010000346.1 GCA_903913345.1 uncultured Magnetococcales bacterium
AGAATCCGGCCCTCACCATTCCACAAGCTGACAAGATGAAGACGGGAATTGACAAATTGTCGGCGGAAGAGTTGGAAGCCGTGGCCCATTTTTATGCCAGCCAGAAGTAGACTGCAAAGGAGATCAATCACTATGACCAATCTGACACGTCGAAGTTTTATCAAACTGACGGGTGGTGTAGCAGCCATCGGTCTGACTTCTTCCTTCGCGGCCCCCAGCATTGCCGGTGATGCCAAGCAAAAGGTGGTTGTGGTCGGGGGCGGGTATGCCGGTGCCGTGGCGGCCAAATATATCCGCATGGCCGATCAAAATATCCATGTCACGCTGATCGAAAAGGACGCCAGCTATTATTCCGGTCCGTTGAGCAACTGGGTTATCGCGGGTTTCCGAGATCTGTCGGTGCAAAAGTGGGAGTATGACGGCCTCAAGAAGCATGGCGTCGAGGTGGTGATCGATACGGTTACGGGCATTGATGCGGCGGCCAAGACGGTGGCCACTGTGGGCGGCAAGAGCTTCCCGTATGATCGTCTGGTCGTGGCTCCCGGCATCGATTTCAAGGAATTCCCAGGCTATGATGCTGCGGCCCAGAAAAAAATCTTCCATGCCTGGAAGGCGGGACCGGAGACCGTCGAGCTGCACAAGCAACTGGCCGCCATGAAGGATGGAGATTCCTTCATCCTGGTGGTGCCCGCCGATCCCTACCGCTGCCCGCCCGGACCCTACGAACGGGCCAGTCTGGTTGCGCACTACCTGAAGAAAAACAAGCCAAAATCCAAGTTGGTCATCCTGGATGCCAAGCCCAAGTTTTCCAAACAGGGACTGTTCCAGGAGGGATGGACCAAATTGTACGGCTTTGGTACGGACAACAGCATCATCAAATGGGTCTCCGGTGCTGAAGGGGGCAAGGCAGTGCGGATTGATGCCAACAAGATGGCCGTCTATACCGACAATAATGGCTTTGAAGAGGAACATATTGGTGGCGTCATCAACCTCATTCCACCCAACATGGCGGGCAGCATTGCCAAAGTGGCCGGTTTGACCAACGAAGGCGGTTGGTGCCCGGTACACCTGAACACCTTTGAATCCAAGGTGCACAAAGGGATTTTTGTCATCGGTGACGCCAGCGTTTCTGGAGGCATGCCGAAATCCGGGTATGCGGCCAATTCCCAGGCCAAGGTGGTGGCGGCGGCGATTGTGGCCCAGTTGAATGGCAAAGAGCCGGGGGAACCCTCCTACGTCAACACCTGCTATAGCATGTTGAGCCCGGATTATGGTATCTCCGTGGCGGCCGTCTGGAAATTTGATCCGGCTGACCCAGACAAGGTCAAAGAGATCACTTCCGGCGTTTCCGCCGCGAATGCCCCGGACCATGTCCGCAAGCAGGAGGCACTGTATAACGAGAGTTGGTATCAGAGCATCATGTCGGATACCTTCGGTTGATCGACTCATTGAGGGGATTGCCTGGTTGACAGGGGCGATCCCCTCGGCCACGAACGGGGAGCGGCTGGCCGCTTCCCCAGTGTGTTTATGAGCTGAGTCGTCATTTCTTATTGCATTATTAGCTCATGCTATCCATCGGTTATCAAATTTAGATGGCATGATCGTTGGGCTGTTTGTCGTTGCTGAATCCGATGCCATTCGCCAATCCGGTTCATGGGGAGTGAAACAGATGATAGCAGTGCGTAAATTTTTTCTTGTCATCGTGATGTCTGTCCTTTGGGTCAATTTGGTCGTCCCAGCTCAGTCTGAGGAACCCCCGAAAGGGGGGGTGCCCATTGGTGCCGAGGTGGCGGCGGCGCAGTCGCGACATGCCATGAGTGTCAAACTACCCGAATTCACTCTGAATGGCATAACACTCAAGCAGAATCGCAGCCAGCCCAAACCGGAGGCTTATCAGGATCCCGACAGTCGCAAATGTCCGCCGTTTTGTGTCGCACCGGAGATGGTACCGGGGGCCACGACCATACAGATTGAAGATTTTCCCAAAATGTCCGCCGATATTCAGGCGGGCAAGGTGCTTGTTGTCGATATGAGAACCACAGACTGGTTTCAGAAAGGGACCATCCCAGGGGCGATTAATCTGCCCTATTTCGACCTCACCGGACCACAGACCAAAGCCAGGGTCAGGATGAAAAAATTGGCAAACAAGGATATTATCTGTTTTTGCAACGGTTGGTGGTGTGGTCAGAGTCCAACGGGCATCAAGGCATTGGTTGATCTGGGCTATACGGGCAAAATATACTATTTCCGGGATGGCAATCAGGGATGGGTGGACGCGGGATTGCCTTTTTCCATGCCTTGATTTGTTGTTTTTACTGTTTCTCTTTTGTTTGGCGGGCCTTCTGCCCTGCCGGTTGTCCGTAAAGGGATCTCTTTATGCCAATCAGCCAAAAAGATGGCAAGAAGCCGTTCACCATCCATCGAATCATCCTGATCCCCCTGCTGGGTGGCATCCTTCTGTTGCCGATTCTGCTGGCGGTTTTTACCTTTTTCGAGCAGCGTGCGCATAGACAGGAGGAGATGTCTGGCCCAATTGGCCAAGTGGCGGAACAATTTTACCGCCACATGAACCGAGAAACCGCCAACATGCAAGCCCATCTGACCGCCATCGCCCGCATCGACCGTCTGGCCACCGCCTTCCTGGACGGGGATCGTGCCACCCTCAGTGAAGCAGCCATGCCCCTGTTCCATGAACTGACACTCTGCTGCCAAATCACCCATTTCAATTTCCATGATCGAAATGGCGTCAATTTCCTCCGCGTCCACCAACCCAGTCGACATGGCGACCCCATCCATCGGCATACGTTACAGCAGGCCATGCAGAGCGGACAGGAAAGCCATGAGATGGAAATGGGCAACCTGGGGACCGTCACTTTGCGCGTAGTCATCCCCTGGTGGCATCAAGACCATTTGATCGGCTATCTGGAGTTGGGTGAAGAGGTCAGTCACATGATCGAGTATTTGGAAACCCAGGTTGGGTTCTCTCTGTATACCCTCATTGACAAAAAAAACCTGGACTCCAAGGCGTGGCACAAGGGGATGACCGCTCTGGGCATGACACCTCATTGGGAACAGTTTGACTCTGCCGTACTCATCCAACCCGAAGAAAAAGCCATCCCTGCCGGTTTGGATCAATATATCCGTGGCGGTATTTGGCAAAACCCGGACCCGTCCCAAACAGTACAAACGGGGGAAGGAGGGGAGGCCAGAAATGCCCTTTTTTTTGCCGTCCCCATTCGGGATATGACCGACAAGCCTCTGGGGGCCATTGTTGGGGTCATAGCGCACCGCGCCTTTGATGCCTCTCTGAGAGCGGCTCTGATCCTTTTTGTCCTGGCCGTCGGCTTGTCCATCATTATTGTGACACTGCTGTTGCGCATCATCAGGCAGATTGAAAATCGGGTGCATCAGGAGGCCTGCGCCTTGCAAAAGAGCGAGGAGAGCCTTGCTATTGCCCAGTCCATCACCCATATCGGCAGTTGTGACTGGGATATCGTCCATGACACCCTCACCTGGTCCGACGAGGTATATCGGATTTTTGGCCTGCAACCACAAGAGAGGATGATAACCCATAGGGCGTTTCTGGAACGGGTACATCCCGACGACCGGCAGGCCCTGGTCCAGGCTCTGGACAAGGTGCTGCAAAAACCCGATACCACCTTTGACATGGAACATCGGATATTATTGCCGGACCGGCAGGAAAGAGTCGTCCATAAACGAGGCTCTGTTTTTCGTGATGCGACCGGCAAGGCCTTTCGCATGATCGGTACCATCCTTGATATCACTGATAAAAAGCAGGATGAAAGAGACATCATGCGGGCCATGCAATCCCGCATTGCCATCTCTGCCCTCCTGGAGACCAGCATGGCCTCTCTTTCCCTGGTAGATCAGTTACATGCCGCCCTGGAGATCATCCTGGCGGTCCCCTGGCTGTCTCTGGAGTATAAAGGGTCGATTTTCTTGCTGGAAGAGGATGGAGAACAATTGGTCATGGCGACCCAGCGGGGCTTGTCACCCTCTTTGAAGACCCTGTGTGCCCAGGTACCCATCGGGCATTGCCTGTGCGGTCGGGCCGCCCAGCAGCGGACGCTGCTCTTTGCTGCCCATGCCAATGCGGATCATGACACCCGCCCCCCCGATATGCAGCCCCACGGCCATTATTGTGTGCCCATCCTTTTCCGTGAACGGTTGATGGGAGTGCTCAACCTGTATGTACCGGATGGTTATCCGTACCATCCCGAGGAGGAGGTCTTCCTGACCACCCTCTCCTATACCTTGGCCAATCTGATCGAACGGCGGGCCACCGAGCAGCATCTCCTGGAGGAACGGGAATTTTCCACCTCCCTGCTCGCCATCGCCCCGGCGTTGGTGGTGGTCATGGACCCGGACGGGCGCGTCATCCTGTTCAACCGGGCCTGTCAACTCTTGACAGGGTATCGGGAAAGCGAAATGGTGGGGCAATCGGTTGTCGAGCGGTTGGTACCCCCCGAAGAACGGGAGGCCCTGCAACCGATATGGCACCAACTGGTCCACAAACAGATCCCCAACCAGCATGAGAATCATTGGCAAACCAAAAACGGGGAAAAATTTCTCATTGCCTGGTCCAACAGCATCATCCAACACCGCGACGGTTCCCCGCGCAGCATTATCGCGACCGGCGTGGACATTACCGAGCAACGGCGCACCGAACAATTATTAAAACACGTCGCTGGCCACGATGACCTGACCGGCTTGCCCAATCGCGCGCTGTTTCAGATCCGCCTGAGCGAACACCTCTCCATGGCCGCCCGGTCCGGTAACGAAGTGGTCCTCCTGTTTCTGGATCTGGATCGCTTCAAACAGGTCAACGATACCATGGGGCACAAGGCGGGAGACGAATTGCTCAAGGAGGCCACGCAGCGCATCCTCTCCTGTGTACGCCAGTATGACCTGGTGGCCCGCCTGGGTGGAGATGAATTTACCCTCATTTTGCCTCAGTTGACCCATGTCTACTATGTGGAGTTTATCGCCCGACGTATTCTCGAAGAGTTGGCCCGGCCCTTCCGTCTGGCGGCAGGAGAGGCTAATATTTCCGGCAGCATTGGCATCAGCCTCTTCCCACGGGATGCCCAGGATATGGAATCGCTGCTCAAGCAAGCCGACACCGCCATGTATACGGCCAAAAAGGCCGGGCGCAACGCCTTTTGCTTCTTTACGGCAGAAATGCAGTCGGCGGCCATGGATCGTTTGCGCCTGGAAAATGGGTTGCGCGCTGCCCTGGGGAACCAGGAGTTTGTGCTGCACTATCAACCCAAGCTGGAGTTGGCATCCCGGCAGATCATCGGCATGGAGGCCTTGGTCCGTTGGCACAGACCGAACGGTGAGGTGATTGAGTTGATTCCCCCCAACGACTTTATTGCCCTGGCTGAAGAGACCGGGCTGATTGTGCCGTTGGGGGCCTGGGTGATCCAGACGGCCTGTCGGCAAAACAAAACCTGGCAAGAACAGGGACTCTCCCCCCTGCGGGTGGCGGTCAACCTGTCCGCCAGTCAGTTTCGCCAACCCGAGGCCTTGATCGAGGTAATCTCGCTGGCTTTGCAAGAAACCCAATTGGATCCGGAATTTCTGGAATTGGAAATTACCGAAAGCATGGTGATGGAAGACGAGGCCAAGGCCATTCAAACCATGAAACTGTTCCAGGCCATGCATATCAAAATGTCATTAGACGATTTTGGGACCGGTTATTCTTCCCTGGGATCTTTAAAAAAATTTCCC
>CAIWLA010000347.1 GCA_903913345.1 uncultured Magnetococcales bacterium
AAATCAGCCCTCGGATACCGGGTCCGCATGATCCTGGAGACGGCCATGAGTTTGCCGCTTGATAATGCCGCTACACCAACCCCCTGCGCCGCCTGTGCTGCACTCACTGTCGTTGCGATACCTTCACCCACCAGGATGGCAATGGAAGCCCCATCGCCACCTGGAAGGCCCTGTGTTGCCCACCACCCGCCTTTAATTTCTCCACCCGCCAGGAAGGATTTTCTGCCTGCGCCATCGATCATCTCAATGGACGTTTCGACATCGCCCATCCGGGCTGCTGCGGGGCTGGACACGCTACGCATTCATGACCTGCGCCATGCTTTTGCAAGCGTTGGGGCCACAATGAACAGGAACCTGCCCGTCATCGGCAAATTGTTGGAACACACCCAGGCAGCGGCAACAACCCGGTATGCTCATCTGTCCGATGATTCGTTGCAGAAGGCACGCTCGCCAGTTGAAGGAATTGCTTGATGATGTAATCCGGGCGATGGAGTCGCTCGCCTTCCATTTTTTTCAGGAGAAAGCCATGGCAGAGACCGAAGCAGAAACCGTCGTTCTCAGCATCAAAGTGACACCGGCAATGAATGCCAAGCTGTTGGCCCTTGCTGGCAGGCTGCGTCATACAGATGGCTTTAAGGCCAGCAAGGCACTGCACGTCACCAAGGAAATGGTAATCCGGGAATGCTTGGCGATTGGCGCAGAGACACTGTCCAAGTTGCCATGATACAAGAATGATTAAGCTATGAATCGGTTACTGCTGGCCATCCTCCTGCTGTTCGCCGTGTCCGTCCAGGCCGTGGACGTCGAGGCGATCCGTACCGCAGCAGAGGGTGGCAATGTTGCGGCAATGACGACGTTGGGGGGAATGTACCACCGAGGCCTGGGTGTACCACAAAGTGACGTGGAAGCAACCACGTGGTATCTGCTGGCCGCCGGGCAAGGCCATGCCGGTGCGCAGTCGATCGTCGGCATGATGTTCCTGTTGAACGGGGAAGAGTCACAGGCGCGGTACTGGTTGAGGAGAGCCGCTGCCCAAGGTGATCCTGCCGCCCAACGTCAATTGGATCTGCTGAGGCAGAAGCCGACGGGGGAATAATCCTGCGTCGCACGGAGACCATGCCGCATCCTGACCCGGAAACGGTAGTGTTGGATAATCCGCTTGCACGGTCGTCAAACAACGGAAGTCGCCACCAACCGCTTCGTGTCGCGACCTACGCTCCTCTCGGCCACTGGTTCCAAGTCGGTGAAAAGAACGCGCCTGTCGGCCACACAGGGCGAACACCGGCGAACCAGTTGAGATGCCAGGATATTTCTGGCATGTCCGAGAGCATATCCTGGAACTGACCGACGTGGAGGGAGGCAAACACGACTGGTGATGCGACACCCAGGTCAAGAGGAGCCAAGACATCGCGCCGTTCCATTCGCACGTCCACCAACATCAATCAATTCCATGCGATCACCCCTTCCACCCTCTTCTCGAAATTATCAGGGGTCCAGCGTATCACTCATCATTGTCACATAGGGGATTGGGCTGGTAGGATGTCCTTGTGGACGGATCGGTGGCCAAGCCGCCGGAAATCGCGGTACATCTATACCGGATTTGAGCCACGAGAGGGGAGGGTTTCAAGGGGTCTCGGATCAACAGTCCGCAACACGATCCTGGAAGTTCTCCGTGACCAAAACGTGACCAACTCCTGGTCACGGTGGTCGCTTCTGGTCACGTCAGGTCACGTTTGCAACGGGGAACAGTGACGTAAGTTATTGATATTTAAACGTTCTTGCGATAGGTGTCCGCATTCCTAATCCGTAGGCCGTGCGTTCGAATCGCATCGAGGACACCAATATTTTTCAAGCATTTACGGCTACCGGGTTGGTGGCCGTTTTTGTTTGGGGCATGACTTGGGGGACAGTGTGCGCTTGGCTGATCCTGAAACAAGCTGGAACAAAAAGCCCCCCGCTCCCCCCGCTCATCCCATCCAGACAGGCACTCATCGCCCTGGGTGGTGCGCTATTGTAAAACGTCCATTATCGGATAAGCCTTTGGGATTGGGGATATATCCAACATCTGAGGCTTTCGCCCGTATCTGCCATCAGGCCGGCAGTAGCGTCCCGGAACGACATAACAGACCATTGCGCATCCATGGCAAAAGGCATAGTTTCTTCGGTGCCCAGTTTGTTGTCTGATCAGCCGAGGACATCCACATCCTATGAACCAGCAATCCATTTCCGCCTTCATCTGGTCGGTTGCCGACCTGTTGCGTGGTGATTACAAGCAGTCGGACTACGGGCAGGTGATTTTGCCGATGACGGTCTTGCGGCGTCTGGACTGCGTTCTGGAGGCCACCAAGGCCGATGTGCTGGCCGAATATGAGGAGAAGAAGAGACAGGGGGTCAACCCGGAACCATTCATCCTGCGCAAGGCGGGCCAGAGCTTCTACAATATTTCCAGGCTGAACATGGCCAGGTTGATGGGCGACTCGGACCATATCCGCGAAAACCTCTTCGGTTATATCGCTGCCTTCTCCCCCTCTGTGCGGGACGTGTTCGAGCGGTTTGAGTTCCATACCCAGGTCGAAAAACTCAGCAAGGCGGGGCTGCTGTATCAGGTGGTCGAGAAATTTGCCGGCTTTGATCTGCACCCGGAGACGGTCAGCAACTATGAGATGGGATTGGTGTTTGAGGAGTTGATCCGCAAGTTTGCCGAACTCTCCAACGAGACCGCCGGGGAGCACTTCACCCCCCGTGAGGTGATCCGCCTGATGGTCAACCTGCTGTTTATCGAGGATGACCGGGTGTTGGCCACGCCCGGCGTGGTGCGCACCCTCTATGATCCCACCGCCGGTACCGGCGGCATGTTGTCCATCGCCGGGGAGTATCTGGCGGAACACAACCCCCAGGCCCGACTGACCGTGTTCGGTCAGGAACTCAACCCGGAGTCCTACGCCATCTGCAAGGCGGACATGCTGATCAAGGGGCAGGATGTGGCCAATATTTATTTCGGCAACACCCTC
>CAIWLA010000348.1 GCA_903913345.1 uncultured Magnetococcales bacterium
AGTTCTCCGCAGGTATGGATGGTATTGCCCTTCAAGGTTATGATGGCCATGCGATTGCTCCTGTATTCTGGTTGAGTTATACATCCAAAGAGAGATTGCCTTTCGGCTTGGAAATACACAGCAGGCAGTGCCCTGATTCCGGTTCAAAGTCGGGAGAGTGGGCATATGTCACCTCCCCCTCCTGGATGCTGGTTTCACAGGTACCGCACTCCCCCGCACGGCACCAGGAAGCCACATCGACCCCATTGGCCTCGGCGAAATCCAGCAATGATCCGGCCTGTTCATCCCAGGGCAAACGCTTCCCCGATTTACTGAAAGTGACAGTGACATCGTGGCCCGCACGCGGGAGAATGGCGGTCTCTGGAGAGGATGTTGATCGGCGAACCGGCCTGACCAGGGTGGCCGGACCAAACGACTCGAAATGGATGCTCTCCTCCGGCACTCCTTCGGCATCCAGGGCCGGAATGAGGGACTCCATCATCGCTCGTGGGCCGCAGAGATAAAACCGGTACTGTTGCAACGATATCGTCCGACGCAACAAGGCGATATCCACATGTCCGGCATGCTGGAAATCTCTGCCATGGAGATCCCCCGGCAGTGGCCGGCTATGGCAAACCTGCAGATGAAACCGGGGATGCTCCCTGGACCAGGTTTCCAGCACCGCCTTGCCCACCTGTTCGGCACTGTTGCGCAGACCGTAGAAAAGCCATACTTCACGAGACGGGCCATGCGCAAAATGCGCGTTCAACATGCTCAGCATCGGGGTAATGCCAATTCCGCCAGCGACCAGGACCACCGGGGATTCACCCTCTTCCAGAAAAAAGTGACCACTGGGGGCCTTGACCGGGAGGCATGCGCCTTCACGAACGACATCATGGATATGGTTGGAGGCCAGACCCGGTGGCACACCCACCGAACCGGTCGGAGCGGGCACCCGTTTGACGGATACCCGATAATAACCGAGTCCGGGTTGGTCGGAGAGGGAATAGCAACGGATCAGATCCCTGGATTGTCCTGTGACTGGACCGTCCATATGGAAACGAAAGGTGAGAAACTGCCCTGGCTTGAAGGTCGGCAATCCCCCGCCATCCGTGGGAACCAGATACAATGAACAGACATCCCGGTTGAGATCCTCGAACACCTTTTTTTGCACACGAAATTCCCGGAACCCATCCCATCCATCCGTCTTGCCCATGGCACCATCCTTCAAAAGTTCTCCGTTTTGCAACAGTCCCAGGGTGGTGCCCCAGGACGCTGGCGAGAAAAAAATCAGTTCATCTTTATATATTTATCCTTTTTCAGGGAGCAAACCGGGCACTGTTCGGGCGGTTGGCCAAATTCCACATGTCCGCACACCGGGCAAAGATAGATATCCATGCCGGCCAGATCCTGCCCTGCGGCCACAGCGGCCAGGGCCTGCTCAAACAGTCGATGATGGACCTTTTCCACCTCCATGGCACCCTGCATGGATTGTGCAGCCCGCTTGTTGCCTTCCTGCTGGGCCTCAGCCACAAAACCGGGATACATGGTGGTAAATTCATGGGCTTCACCGGCAATGGCCGCCCGCAAATTTTCGACCGTGCCACCCACGCCATCCATTGCTCTGAGGTGGGCATGGGCATGAATCGTTTCAGCCTCCGCTACCGCCCGGAACAATTTGGCCACCTGGGAAAAACCCTCTTTTTCCGCCTTGGCCGCAAACGCCAAATATTTCCGGTTTGCCTGGCTTTCGCCAGCAAATGCCGTTTTAAGATTTTCCGTTGTTTTCATCGTCGCTGTTTCCTCCGGTTTGTTTCAGGACCATTCACGGTCATCCAAGCAGAATTGCTCGGCATCCCACACTCCCTTTCCAGGAATGCACTCTTCATCAATATTTTCTGCGTCATCCCATCACTCGACCTGAGCAAAGCGCCTGGCCTTGGCTCCGCAGTCGGGACACGACCAATCGTCTGGTAAATCTGCGAAGGCAGTACCGGGCAAAATCCCCCCCTCTGGATCGCCAACGCGAAGAGGTGCCGCGCCATCAGGGACAAGCTTACCAAACTTTATCCCAGTCCACCACGTGGTAATGTGGCAATACATCTGAAAACGCTGGCAGGGCTGGTGATCGGTATCGTTGGCGGCAAGAGCGTGCACTTTCCCAGTGCGGCGGGTTTGTCCTGGTGCAGCCGGTTGGTGGCCGTGCAGGATGGGCAAACAACGTGATATGTTCCGGTCATGGGCGGCATCTCCTCTGGCAGTGACATCATCGTAACAGGATCAACCGGGGCTTGGCGTCGGCTCCACTCCAGATGATCGCATTTTGTTC
>CAIWLA010000349.1 GCA_903913345.1 uncultured Magnetococcales bacterium
TAGCTACTTCCGGATCCGACCTGATCGCCCGCACTGGAGCCGGCAAAGGTGGCCACCAACGCACCGGTGGTGGGGTTGTAGTAATAGACTGCACCCGCATTCGCGGCACCGCCGATGGTGGCACCCGGTTTGGTGACGACGAGGGTTCCATCGGCCAACTGCACGGTCAGATTGCCGAACAGTGTGCCAGTGCCCGCGGTGGGATCGATCAGGTCAAACTGCGCCAGGCCACCCGCCGCAGAGTCGATGATTATATTTTTTGGGTCGAGCAGCAGCGTCCCCGCCTCTCCCCTGGTCGCGCCCGCATCGCCGGTGCCGGATGTGGTCAACAGCTGGCCGCTCGACAGCTCGATCAGACCACCGTTGCCGCCATGGGGACCGCCACGGGCACGGGCACTGCCATGGAAGGTGGTTTGCGTATCGGACCAGACCGCGATGGTACCACCGTTGCCGGTGTCGGTGGCATCTGCCCGCAGGACGGTCGAAGGGTTGATCAACGTGTCAGATGCGGTCTGGGCACCCTGACCATGCAGACCGCCGCCGATCCGCATCTGCCCGCCTTGCGTGGTGCCACTGGCGTCCACCGTGGCCGCCGCCAGGGCGATGCTGTGACCAAAGAGATCGATTGCGCCGCCGGTCTGGCCGGTCGCGGTCACGGTTCCCGAACTGAAGAGTCGGCCATCCATGCCCGCCACCAGACGGACGGTGCCGCCCGCTCCGCTGGTGCTGTTGGCGGCGGTCAGCGCGTCCGAAGTCTGAATAATGTGGCCGGTTCCGTTCATGCCGACACGACCACCCGACCCGGTGGTCCCGTTGGCCGTCACGGCAGCGGTTTGCAACACGGCCCCCGCATCCACCTGAATGGTACCGCCAGCGACTCCGTCCGCCGTGATCGGCGCACCGAGGAAGGCCATGCGGGCCGACACATCGACCCGTCCGCCCGCGCCGCCCGTCGATGAGGCGTTGAGGGTGCCGGTCACATTCGCGACTCCGTCTGCGGTGGCAGAGGGATCCCCGGCCTGAATGGTGATATGGCCTCCATCCTGTGCGCCCTGCCCGGAGAGATCCACCGAACCGCTCACGGAGACCGAACCACTGTTGCCCAATAATTCAACCACCCCGCCAGCGGTCGAGACCCCTTTGGCCTCGATCACGCCGCTCATGTCGATGACGTTGTCCAGTACCCCCCTGGCGACGTTGGCACTCAACTGCACATGACCACCCTCGGCGATCACCTTGCCGGAGTTGGTGACGGCTGCGTTGAGCGGGATCCCATCGGGACCAACCGGTTGGGCCGTTGTCTGGCCGCTGACGGCCAGGTTGATCAGCCCGTCGCCATAAAAATCGACCGTTGCGGCGGTCCCCGATGCCAATTGGACCGTACCGAGGCGGGCGTTGATGGTCCCGGAATTGCTCACTCCCGGCGCGACCAGACCCGCCAACCCGCCCTGAGCAACCGTGAGGGTTCCCTGGTTGACGACGGTCGCGGTGGCCGGACCGGCCTCCAACCGCAAGGAATCGCCGTTGGCAAAGGCGGTGGCATTGAGATCACTGAGATGGCTGGTGGTGGCAATAATGCTGGCAACATTGACCTGGGCATCGGGACCGAACCAGACGCCATTGGGATTGGTCAGCACCACACGCCCATTCGATTGCAGCGTTCCAAAAATCTGCGACGGATCACCGCCGGTCACGCGGTCGACATGGATCGATGTAGAGCTGGGCTGCTGAATGGTGACCCGATTGCCGGTGCCGATCGAAAAGCTGTCCCAACTGATCACACTCCGGTTCGAGCCGGTAACCACATTCATCTGGTTGCCGCTGCTGGTGATCGTCGCGGATCCGGCGGTGACCACCCCGCCCTGGGGCAAACTGGGGGACTGGGCATACAGCGGTGCACCGACCACCATCGATGCCAACCCGGTCATGCACAGCAAAAACAACCGCCGCCTCGAAGCCGTGGCCAGAAACTCGGCCGCCGCCGCCAACCGGGAGCCTCTTTCCGTACTGAACCGTCTGCGGTATCCGGGCTTTCCATCAAAAACAGTGGTGACCATGAAAAATTCTCCTCCGACTTGTCTTGCTGCGGTTGCCATGTCTTGTAGATACATCGACGAGCCACTGCTTCACGGCTTGATACAAACGCCCAGGGCTGATGATCGATGGAGAAACCACCCCATGAGAATGGCAGGGTACACCACTCATAGAGGAAGTGAAAAGAGAATATGTTAAAAAATTGATCTATGTTAATCCATAGACAAACATATCTGGAGGAGACGCGACGCAGTGCGGAAAATTCGCCGCTCCTTTGCTGCGGCGCATACGCCGTTTTCCAAACGTCATTCCCGCGCAGGCGGAAATCCAGATGGTACCCGTGCAACCGGGATCCCCGCTTTCGCGGGGATGACGAAAACGACATATTCCGAAACAGGTGCGGTTTAAACGACACAATCTCCCCCGATTTCCCGTCCCACGATCTCCCAATCATCATTATTTTACTGGACATTTCCATCATCTCCGACTATAGGAGGGTGGCAGGATGTGCACGTTGGCACTGTAACCCATCAAGGGAGAAAACGATGATTCCTCTGCAGGATAGGCCCTCCAACTGGAAGCAACGCGTGGTTTTTGGTGTACTGGGGTTGGTTTTCCTGGGGGTCATTGGCGTCTATCAGGTCGGCCTGCACGGCATCGAACACAGTTACGAGCGTCTGCTGGATACCACGGTGGCGCAGGAGAAGGTGGCGTTGGAGATCTCGCAGGCCGTGCTGCAGGCCCGACGCGCGGAAAAGGATTTTCTCCTGCGGATGGATACCGCCTATGCGGAGAAGGTGGCCAAACAGGTGGACCTGGTGGGGACACTGGCCCTGACGCTGGCCGACATCGCCAAGGAGACCCACGATGCAGAGGGCATAGCGACTGCCGAGGACATTCAGAAATATATCAAAAGTTACGGTGAGAGCTTCGCCAGCCTGGCGGTCGGTTGGCAACGTGTGGGCCTGACTCCGGACGAGGGGCTGAACGGCATCTTCCGCAGCGCGGCGCACAAGCTGGAAGATCAGTTGAAGGAGTTCGATGTCGATATGCTGCGCACCCTGCTGCTGGAGGCCCGGCGTGCGGAGAAGGATTTCCGTCTGCGCCGCGATGTCCAGTACATGACCCATCACCACGAACTGATGCAGGCCATGTTGCGGGAGACCGAAGCGTCACTGTTGAATGAAACCGCCAAGACCCAGATCCTGGCGTTGCTCAAACCCTATCAGGATGCCGTGGCCCAGGCCGCCGAGGAGATCGCCGCCAACGGCAACGACGCCACCCCGGAGACCGCCGAGCAGTTGAGCACGACGGCCCATCATCTGGAGCAGTTTCTGGATGCGCGTCATGTGCGGGGGGGGTGGAGAGACTATCTCCTGGCGCGTCGCGCCGAGAAGGATTATCAGGCGCGGGGGAACGAAAAATATGTCCAGCAACTCCAGGAGCAGGTCGCCCATCTGGCCAAGGCGATCCAGGCGTCCGGGGTGAGCGAGGAGAACAAACAACCACTCCAGAGGCTGTTGACGGAATACCAGGAGGCCTTCTTGTCTACCGTGGCGGAGAGCAATCACATCAAAGAATTGACGGAGCAGATGCGCAGTGCGGTGCACGCCATCGACGGCCCGGTGGAGCAAGCCCTGCAGCACGCCAGGGAGGCGCAAATACAGGGGGTATCCTCGATCCAGAAGCAGGCGATCGCGGTGCGCAGACAGGCGTTGGGACTGGCGGCACTGGGATTGCTGCTGGGTGTGATCGTCCTCTGGAGACGGATGCCCATGTTTGAAAGTTATTAAATCACCCGGCCAATAA
>CAIWLA010000350.1 GCA_903913345.1 uncultured Magnetococcales bacterium
CTGACAGACGGCTCCACCGGCCTGACAGACGGCTCCACCGGCCTGACAGACGGCTCCACCGGCCTGACAGACGGCTCCACCGGCCTGACAGACGGCTCCACCGGCCTGACAGACGATGCCACCACCGGCCTGGCAGGCGGCACCACGATCGGCTTGATGGACAACTCCACCACCACCGGCTTGTCACTCCCCGCATCGGAGTGCCCCTTGCCCTCCGCTTTGTTCGTCCCCTTGAGCACGGGCACCGGCATGTTCGGCACCCCATCCGTCTGATCCCCTTCCGCCGGGCGTTGTTCCTCAACCGACGACCGGGTCATCTGGCCGAACCACCCCTGGACCCGCTGCACCCAGGTAGCCAAAAAGGCAGTCTTCTCCCCCCCGGACTCGTCCGGCTCCGAATCTGCCTGCCGTGGCAACGCATCCACCGACATGGAGGCCGTTGGCCCGGCACCGGCAGACTCCAATGGATGGGGCACCTTTTTGGGCGGAGTGGCCGCAGGCATCGGGGCCGTCTGTCCGGAGACCACACGGTCCACAACGGGTCGCCCTGCCTTGGAACCCGCCGTTTCGCCCCGTTTGGTGGCCGCCGCGGGGGGAGGTACATCCTCCTCCTCCTCTTCCACCGCCTCCCCTTTGTTGGCCGCAGGCCGCTCAAAAAAACGGGCCAGCCACCCGGCGATAACACCACTCTTCTCCTCCTCTTCGTTCATGACCGGCTCGGAGGAATCCGCACCCCGTACCGCACCACCCACAGGCAACGACCGGCCCGCAACGGCGTGGTGGAGGGCAACTCAGGGGCGCGAAAGGCGGTGGAAAGAGAAGAAAAATGGTTTTCATACACAAAAAACAGCAACAACAAACCGATCAGACCACCCAACACCATCGCCACCGAGGGTCGGTGATGCTGGGTCACGGGGGGAGGAAACAACTCGGCATGCCAATGGTCGCCATCACTCGAATTCTCCAGATACCGCTCTATAAAGCCCCGGTCCGTCAGTTCGAGGGTTTCGGCATAGAGACGCAAAAAACCGGCAACAAAGGTGGCTCCCGGCAGTTTTTCCACCTCGCCCGCCTCCAGGGCAAACAGATAGACATCCCGAATCCGGGTCCGACGCGACATTTCCCCAATGCTGAGACCCTGTTGCTCACGGGCCTGACGCAAAAAGGCCCCCACCTGCACCGCCGTGGGTGGTGCCATCGAGGGCAAATCCCCCCGCAGCAGATCGGCCTCCGATTCGGCAAAAAAATCGTCCTGAGTCACCGCACTCCGACGGATATTGGGACGAACCCCCCTTGTAAACATTTTCATCTCTTTCTATCCAATAGCAAAATGCGTTGCGATGCCCGTTGTGCCGACAGCGTGCCGGGTGCCAAAGAGAGAATGCGATCAAGCCAGGTACGGATCTCCCGCCGCTCGCCTGGGGAGAGGGCGACAAGCGGATCCGTATCACCCGACTGGCCCATGGCAAAAAGTGAGTCCACCAACCGTTCCAGGACAACCAACGTGTCGGGATAGGCCGCCAAGGCCGCCCGCAGCTGTTGCCTCTCCAGATCGAAGTGACCCAGCACACGATAATAATCGGCCAATTCCAACCGGGCGGGCAGATAATGGCCGCTGATGGCCAACACCTTTTCCAGGGCCGCCACCCTCTGCTGCGTCTGACCACGCTGCTTGTAGACCAGGGAGAGATGGAACCAAACCCCCTCCGGCGCGTTCAGGGCGGGATCCCGGAGGGCCGCCTGCAGGGCCGCCTCCGCCTGATCCAACCGACCTGAGCATCCCGCCTCTTCCCGGTTGTCGGTGCAGGAGACCCCATACACCCGCAAACAGGCCACCCCCAGATTATGGTTCAGGTTGCCATCCAGCGGACGCAAACGATGGGCCTCCTCCAGACTGTCCAGGGCCTGCACTGGCCGTTCCAGCTGATCATACGCCAAACCCAGCAGGGTCAACAGCTCCACATGGCCGGGTTGCAAGAGATTGGCTTGCTGCAAGGCGGGCAAGGCCATCTGGGCATTGCCCCGCTGCAAATAGGCACGACCCTTGTCAAACAACGTCTGAAACGCCTGGGAATCGGGCTCCTTGCCACCGGCACAGGCCAGCAACAGGAGAGCGGGCAGCCACAACAAGAACCAGCCCCCCCGTGACAACCCCGAAACTGACGGGGACCACACCACCCGCAGAGGCGACAGGATCCCCCTCATCGGATGTAAAAACCATTGGTCAAGGGGTAGCGACGATCCTTGCCAAAGGCCCGGCGGGTGATACGCACACCGGGCGGGGACTGCCGACGTTTGTATTCATTGCGGTCCACCCGCTCGATCACCTGAACGGCCATGGCCCGGTCGATACCGGCAGCGACCATCTCTTCCAGGCTCTGCTCCTGTTCCACATAGCATTCCAGGATGCGATCCAGCAGGGGATAGGGGGGCAAGGAGTCCGAATCTTTCTGGTTGGGTCGCAACTCGGCGGTGGGTGCTTTGGTCAACACCCGCTGCGGGATGGGCGGTTGCTCACCCCGCGCCACCGCCCACTGGTTGCGCGCCTCGGCCAAACGATAGACCATCCCCTTCAACACATCCTTGAGTACCGAGTATCCCCCCGCCATATCCCCATACAAGGTGGCATAACCGACGCTCATTTCGCTCTTGTTGCCGGTTGTGATCAACAATTTGCCCCTCTTGTTGGCCACCGCCATCAACAGGGTGGCACGAATGCGTGGCTGAATATTTTCATCGGTGACATCCTTTCCACCGCCGCCACCCGTCTCTCCCATCGCGGCAAGATCGCGCCACACATCGGCCAACTGGGCACGATACCCCTCAAACAGGGCCGTAATGGCGATCTCGGTCAGATGAATCCCCAGAATGCGCGCCTCTTCGGCGGCATCGGCCAGACTGTCCGCCGAGGTGTACTGGGAAGGCATCATCAACACCTCCACCTGATCCGCCCCCAGGGTATCGGCACAGATCACCGCCGTCAAAGCAGAATCGATTCCCCCGGACAGTCCCAGCACCACGCCGGAAAAACCGTTCTTGCGCACATAATCCCCCAGGCCCAGGCAGAGAGCGGTATAGATCTCCTGCTCCGGGGTCGGTTCCGATCCCTCTGCACCGGACCACCCATCCACAGACCGCAACCAAACCGACGCGCCCAACTGATGGCTGACCCGCAAGAGACGGAGATCTTCCGCGCAAAAGGCACAACGAATGACCGGCTGGATGGAACGATCCTCCTCCACGTGCATGGCAAAGGAGCCGCCATCAAACACCAGTTCATCCTGTCCCCCCACCTGATTGACATAAATGATGGGCAAACCGTGTTCCTGGATGCGTTGCCGCACCACCGCCTCCCGCTCCCGTTGTTTGCCCACATGATAGGGAGAGGCGTTCAGGTTGATGATCAACGAGGCCCCGGCGGCGGCCAGACGGGCCAGGGGATCCCCCGCGTGCCAGACATCCTCACAAATGGTCATCCCCAGGGAAAGTCCCCGATAGGGAAAAAGACGGACATCAGAACCCGGTACAAAATAGCGTTGTTCATCAAACACGCTATAATTGGGCAGACGCCATTTGGCGACAAAACCGACCTCCTGCCCGGCCCAAACAAAGACACCAGCGTTAAACAACCCTTCCACACCACGCCGGACTGTGCCATAAATCACATCCACCCCGATGGTGGCCAATTCCTGGTGCAATTGGCGTTCGGTGGCGGCCAGGGTTTCCAGAAAGAGCGGTTTGTGCAACAAATCTTCCGGCGGATAGCCGGTCAAGACCAGCTCCGGGAAAACCACCAGGGAGGCCCCCATGTCGCGGGCACGACGGGCCACGGCCAGTACCATCTGCCCGTTGGCGGTCAAGGCACCCACATGCGGGTTGACTTGTGCGATAGCCAGAATAAATTCCATCAGCGTTGCATTTGCCGTATCATTAGTGTATTGGTCCCAGTCATTGCCCCCACGGCGCAGTCCACTTCCGTGCAAGTATATCCATCGGGATCACAAACGAAAAGGTTCCCTCATGAATATTCGCCATTGGGTACGCCCAGAGATACAGGAGATGGCCGGTTATACCCCCGGAGAACAACCGGATGCCGCCCGCCCTCTGATCAAACTCAACACCAATGAAAATCCATTCCCGCCCCCACCACCGGTGTTGCAGGCATGGATTGACTCCTTGGATTTCAATCGGTTGCGCCTCTATCCAGAGCCGTCTTCCCGGCCTGTGCGCGAGGCCGCAGCGGCCGCCTATGGCGTGGATGCCACCCACATCGTCGTGGGCAACGGCTCGGACGATCTGTTGACCATCCTGTTGCGCACCTTTGTGGCACCGGGCGAAACGGTCGCCGTGCCGGAGCCGACCTACTCCCTCTATCGCAGTCTGGCCCAGATCCAGGGGGGCCGGTTCGTGGGGATCCCCTGGGCGGCGGATGGGGGTCTGCCCCTGGCCGGGTTGCTGGCCAGCCAGCCGAAAATGGTCATCATCGCCCGTCCCAACGCCCCCACGGGCCATGTCATACCGCTGGATTCGGTGGCCGAATTGTGCCAACAGACGAGCGGCGTGGTGGTGCTGGATGAGGCCTATGTCGATTTTGCCGATGACAACGGCATGCCCCTGCTTCAGGAACAGAAAAACCTGATCATTATCCGCACCTTTTCCAAGTCCATGGCCATGGCAGGGATGCGGATCGGTCTGGCCTTTTGCCCGCCCGCACTGGCCGAACAGATGCACAAGGTGCGGGACTCCTACAATGTCAATCGCCTGTCACAAGAGATGGCCGTGGCGGCCCTGAACCATCTGGCGAGCTACCAGCCGATCCTCCAGACCATTCGCCGTGAACGGCATGACCTGACCATCGCCTTGCGGCACCGGGGTTTCCAGGTGACGGAGAGCCAGGCCAATTTTGTGCTGGCACGGGTGCCCGCCGGTCATGGAAGGGGCAAAGATTGGCTGGAGGCCTTGCGCGAAGCGGGCATTCTGGTCCGTTATTTTGGCGACGATCCCGGCCTGAGCGATCATCTGCGCATCACCATCGGTCGCCCGGAGGAGATGGCACAACTGATCGAGGCCATAGACCGCCTCTTGCAGCCGTAAAGGCGGTTGCCACTACCCATCGACAGAACCATCAGGAGAGACCATGGCGGAACAGTTTGCAGTGGAGGTGATCAAATGCCACGGGACCGGGAACGATTTTTTCGCCCTGGACGAAACCGAGGCCATCCTCATTCCCGACCCCCTCAAGGCCGCTTTTGCCAGACTGGTGGCCGACCGGCAAGAGGGCGCGGGGGCGGATGGGATCCTCTTTGTCTCCGCCTTTGATGCCCAACATCCCCGGATGCGTTTTTTCAACCCGGACGGCAGCGAGGCCGAAATGTGCGGCAACGGACTCCGTTGCGCCGCCCGGCTCTGTTTCGAGGGCCATTACCGGGGTCAGGATCCCCTGCTCTTCAAAACCCTCGGCGGAACCTTCAGGACGGAAAATTTTTTCTCGACGACCCATCAAATGCCGTTTGTCCGGGTGACCACCGACCCCGTTTCCATCAATCCTGACAATATACTGGCCAGCCGGACCACCACCCCCTTTCTCGCGCAGCCCGTCCCGGTGGGCGACCAGAGCTGGATGGGCACCATCCTCTCCATCGGCAATCCCCATCTGATTGTCCCGGTGGCCGATCTGCACAATGTGGCACTGATGGAACTGGGCCATGCCCTGGAATGCCATCCCCTTTTTCCCAGGCGGACCAATGTCAGTTTTGTGCAAGGGGTGGACCGGCATACCCTTCTGGTCCAAACCTACGAACGGGGCGTCGGTCTGACCCTCTCCTGCGGCACCGGCATGACCGCCTCGGTGGTGGCCCAGGTGTTGAATGGGACGGTGCAAAATCAGGAACCCGTGGCCGTTCACACCGCAGGCGGCATCGCCTGGGTCACGCCCAGGGTGACCGAAGAGGGTATTTCAGCCCAATTGACGGGCAATGCCACCTGGGTGTACCGGGGGAAGATTCCCCTGATCATCCGGGACGACACGATCCATTTTGCCTCGGAGACCCTGGTGGACAAGGAGTATGTGTATGAGGAAGAGGCCCGGCACTATGGCCAACTGGCCGAACAAACCCTGTTTGATCCCGCCATTCTCCGGGGGACATCGCTGGAAAAACGTCTGTTGCAGCGGTGAGTGGAAACGGGCGAATTATTTTAGTGTTGTGCTTATGAAATTCCTTTGATTTTCTCTTCGCCTGTGTATAAACCGGGCATGGCTTCCACATGTGTTACCAATCGCTGCACCTGTTCCTGAAGCTCCGTCCATGCGAACGGTTCCTCTTCATAAAGCGCGTAACGAAATTGCACCGCGAACGGGTTCAACTCCACCATGGGCAGAAACAGTGATATCTCCTCTCCGGCTTCTTCCAGTACGGACAACAGCAAGCTCAAGTCATGGACTTTGGGTGAAATCACCTGACGATAGGCCAGCCAAGCCTTCAGGGCCTTTTCTGTGGCCTGCTGCAAATGGAAGCCGATGGCCTCCGGTTCCGGTTCGGAGGCGTCTGCCAGAGTCCTGGCCACCCGGAGATCCTTGCGTGCCAGCGACAACAACAGCCTCGCCTGCTCATGCCCGCTCATAAATCGTCCGCCCTTCCTTCATGGCATGATAGACCACATGGTCGAACACCCCTTCCAGATGGCGCACCTCCTCTTCTGTAAAGACCAGAATGTCTTTGGGAACGCGAAAGCGGGCCAGGGCTGACCAGAGTTTCACCGCTTCTGCCCGGCGGCTGCGGGCCGAGCCAAAAGGAGCCTCCTCGATCACCAGCAGGTCAATATCGGAATCAGAACGGGCGGTCTGCATGGCGTGGGATCCAAAGAGCACAATGCGCATGGGATCCACCGCCTGGACAATGGTTTGCACCATCTCTTGCAGCGTACCATCGGTCAACGAAAACGCCGTTTCCATCCTTTCTCCTTGTTTTCACTCATGCTGCATCTGGTGAAAGGGCCAAACTTTCCAAATTGTTAACTTGTCTCGAAAGGACTGGATCATGTGGGTAAAAGTAGTCTGTAACGCCTCATTTGTCAACCATTCAATCCGAATTTGGAGGCCGCATGGAACCCCCTTGACGAAACGATCGAAAAGCGGTAGTCCGTTACCCCAACCACATCTTTGGCACCGGATGGTCCGGTCCAACCAAAAACAGACCGCCGAACCAACCTTTATCAAGGCATCATCCCGATGATTGAAACCCGCGATGTCGTGGTCCGTTTTGGCTCCGGGGGAACGATTCGCCTGCCCGATTTGACCCTTGCCCCCGGAGAGAGCCTGGCACTGACCGGTCCCTCCGGCAGCGGCAAATCCACCTGCCTGATGGTGGTGGCTGGCATGTTGACACCCACAGAGGGAGAGGTGCAGATCGGAAACCGGGCGTGGGAGGCAATTCCCCATCGGGAACGCGACCAATACCGGGGGCGGATGATCGGCTTCATTCCCCAGGAACCCCATCTGGTCCCAACCCTGACCGTGGCCCAGAATGTCCGTCTGGCCCGCTACCTGGCTGGTTTGCCCCAGGAGCAGTCGGCCATCCAGGCGGCTCTGGCCGCTGTGGGGATAGAGGAACTGGCGATGCGTCTGCCCGCCACCCTCTCCCGTGGACAACAACAACGGACGGCGGTGGCCCGTGCCCTGGTCAACCAGCCCCAGGTGATCCTGGCGGATGAACCCACCGCCAGTCTGGATGACGACCATTGTCAGGCCGTCTTGACACAACTCTTGACCTCCGCGCACCGGTTACAGGCGGTCCTGTTGGTGGCCACCCACGATGCCCGCGTCCGCCGCCATGTCGCAGACAGCATCACCATGGGGAGACCAGGATGAATCGGATCACCCTCGCCACCCGCGACCTGCGGGCCAATCCCGGTCAGGCCTTCCTC
>CAIWLA010000351.1 GCA_903913345.1 uncultured Magnetococcales bacterium
CCCGCAGACCCACCAGGGCATCGATCACCTTGAGAAGAATCCAGGAGATCACCGCGCAATAAAGTCCTGTGCTCAAGACGCTCACCCCCTGCACCCAAAGCTGACCGGCCATATCCAGTTCCTTGAAAAATCCGACCCCACCCAGGGAAGGAGAGGCAAAGACCCCGGTCAGGAGTGCCCCCACGATGCCACCGATCCCATGGACACCAAAGGCGTCGAGGGAGTCGTCATAGCCCATGGCCCGCTTGAAGGTGGTGGCTCCGAAGAAACAGACCACCCCCGCAATCCCCCCCAGTGCCAGGGCACCCATGGGGCCGACAAACCCGGAGGCCGGGGTGATGGCCACCAGACCGGCCACGGCACCCGTCACCAAACCCAGCACACTCGGCTTGCCATGGATCAACCATTCCATCATCATCCAGGCGAGGGCCGCCATGGCCGTTGCCAACTGGGTCACCAGCATGGCCATACCGGCTGCGCCATTGGCCGCCGTCGCACTCCCGGCATTAAAACCGAACCAACCCACCCAGAGCATACCCGCCCCGACCACCGTGAGGGGCAGGTTGTGCGGCGGCATGGCGGTATGGGGAAACCCTTTGCGTTTGCCCAGGACCAGAGCCGTCACCAGACCGGCGATACCCGCATTGATGTGGACCACCGTACCCCCCGCAAAATCGAGCACCCCTTTCGTCATCATCCAGCCACCGCCCCAGACCCAGTGGCAGATGGGGAAATAGACCAGTGTGACCCATAAACCCATGAACAGCAGCAGGGCGGAAAATTTCATCCGTTCGGCAAAGGCCCCGATGATCAAGGCCGGGGTGATGATGGCAAAGGTCAACTGAAACATCAGGTAAACCGTCTCCGGGATGGTCCCGTTCAACGAATCCAGCTTGACCCCCGCCAAAAAGGCCTTGCTCACCCCCCCGATCAGGTCGTTGGAGGCCCCTCCATCGCTGAAGGCCAGCGAATAGCCGTACAGGCTCCACAACACCGTCACCAGGGCGGTGATGGCAAAACACTGCATGAAGACCGACAAGGTGTTTTTGGTGCGCACCATGCCGCCATAAAAGAGTGCCAGGCCGGGCAAGGTCATGAACAACACCAGGGCGGTCGAGGTCAGCATCCAGGCGGTATCGCCGGTATTGAGAACAGGGGGTGGGAGAGCGGCGGCCACCTCTTCGGCGCAGGCCACTACCGGCAGCAACAGAGTGGCCAGGGTGGTCACCACAGGCCCCATTATTCTTCCAATCGTTTTCATCGATGTGGCTCCTTTTTCATGCAGCGTCTAAAGCACATTGGGACCGGATTCACCGGTACGAATCCGCACCACCTGCTCAATGGGAGAGACAAAAATCTTGCCGTCTCCAATCTTGCCCGTCATGGCAGCGGCCCGAATCGTCTCCACCGCCTGGGCCACTTGATCATCGGCGACCGCAATCTCCACTTTCAGTTTTGGCAAGAAATCCACCTGGTATTCGGCCCCACGGTAGAGTTCTGAATGGCCCTTCTGGCGACCAAAACCCCGCACCTCCGACACGGTCATGCCGGGAATACCGATGGCCGTCAGTGCTTCGCGAACCTCGTCCTGCTTGAATGGTTTGATGATGGCGGTGATCCATTTCATGCTCTTGTCTCCTGGGTAGGCCATTGGGAGTGGCTTTGATTAAAAACAAACATCCAATGCCAGTCCATAACGCAATCGACGGACCATATTGTTTAAATAATTGATTTTTAATAAATAATACGCTTTTTTCGGTTGTTGAAAGACGGCACAGAGAGGGGTTGTGCCTATTTTTTGGGCACTCTGTTGGCTCAACAGAAAGGCGATCGATTAAAAAACAGGCATTCGTGCCCTTTGGGTTGACATGGCGGGGGTTTGATGCTAAATGGTCGGCCTTCTGCCTCTTTTTCAGTGTTGAACCCTATTGCCAGGCTCCTTGCCACCGGAGAATAAAACAGACCATGCGCATTCATGCCCTGCAACATGTCCCCTTCGAGGATTTGGCCCACATAGCCACCTGGGCGCGGCAACGCGGTCATACCGTCTCATCGACCCGTTTTTTTGCCTCCGACGACCTTCCTCCCGTGGACCGGATCGATGGCCTGGTCATCATGGGTGGCCCCATGAGCATTCATGACGAGGCATTTTTTCCCTGGCTCGTCGCGGAAAAACGGTGGATTGAGCAGGTGATTCGTGCCGACAAGCCGGTGCTGGGCATCTGTCTGGGTGCCCAATTGATGGCCTCCGTCCTGGGTGCCAGGGTGTACAAAAACCCGTTCCAGGAGATCGGCTGGTTTTCGGTACGCAAAATGCCGTTGGATCAAGAGACGCCGATCACCCACGCGCTGCCGACCACATGGGAGGCGTTCCATTGGCACGGGGAGACCTTCGACCTGCCAGCCGGTGCCCTCCATCTGGCCAGCAGCGATGGCTGTCGCCAGCAGGCCTTTTTGTACGGCAGGCAGGTCGTGGGACTGCAGTTTCATCTGGAGACCACCCCCGAATCGGCCAACCGGCTGATCACCCACTGTGCCGAGGATCTGCACCCCGGCGGACAGTATGTTCAGACCATCCGGGAGATCCAGGAGGGCGGGGAACGATTCGATCGGATCCATCGTGTCATGGAAGATCTCCTGGCGGCCCTGTTTGGATAACCCCCTCACCAATCGGCCAACCGGAGAGAATCTGCTCCCGGTTGGCTTGGCTCCGGGTCGCCAAATGCCGGTTGATGGCCGCCACCAGGGCCTGGAGGGAGGCCGAGACAATATCCTCGTGGATCCCCACCCCCGACCATTCCGAGCCAGGGTCATCCCCGACCAGGGTGATAAAGGCGATGGCACGGGCGTGACTGCCTGAATCCATGGCGCGCTCTTCATAGCGATCCACCCGCCAGGGACCGGAGAGGGCATGAGAGGCGGCATCGATGGGACCATTCCCTTCGCCCCTGACCCGTCTGGGCTGGCCATCCATCACCAGTTGCAGATCCATATGGCAAAGGCCCTCCTCACGACGCATCTGGTATCCCGTCATCCCCACCCCGCCACCGGGCGGGTGCAAAAAGGTCCGATCAAAAAGGGCGGCAATGGCCGGACCGGTCAACTCCTCTCCGCTCTGGTCCGTATGCTGTTGCACCGCCCGACCCCATTCCGGCTCCAACCAGGTGGGCAACCGGATGCCCCGCTCCTGTTCCAAAAGATGGGTCGCACCGGCTTTTCCGGACTGGCTGTTGACCCGAATGATGCCACTCCACTCATATCCCACATCCCGTGGATCAATGGGCAGATAGGGCACCTCCCACACCCCGCCCGGCTGCCAGCCCGCCAGTCCCTTGCGGATGGCATCCTGGTGTGATCCGGAAAAGGCGGTGAAAACCAGGTCACCGGCATACGGATGACGGGGAGAAATATCCATACCCGTGCAGGCCCGATAACAGGCCACCACCTCGGCCATATGGGAAAAATCCAGCCCCGTCTCGATCCCCTGGCTGTGGAGATTCATGGCCAAGGTCACCAGATCGAGATTGCCGGTCCGCTCGCCATTGCCGAACAGGGCACCCTCTACCCGTTCCGCCCCCGCCAACAGGGCCAACTCGGCCGCCGCCACCCCGCAACCCCGATCATTGTGGGGATGCACGGAGAGCATCACCGCCTCCCGTTGGGAAAAATGGCCCCCGAACCACTCCATCTGATCGGCATAACGGTTGGGCGAGGCCACCTCCACCGTGGCCGGAAGGTTGAGAATGACCTTGTGTTCCGGGGTCGGCTCCCAGACCGCCACCACCGCCTCGCAGATGGCCAAGGCAAACTCCGGCTCGGTCGCAGAAAAACTCTCTGGCGAAAACTGGAAGGTCCACCGGGTATCCGGTTGCCGCTCGGCCAGGGTCCGGATCTGCTCGGCGGCCACCACGGCCCGTTGGATCAGGGTTTTTTCGTCTACATGGAAGACCACCCGCCGTTGCAGCGGTGAGGTGGAGAGATAAAAATGAACGATGGCCTGGGGCATCCCCTGCAAAGAGAGAAAGGTGCGACGAATGTGATCCTCCCGCGCCGTGGTCAATACCTGGATGGCCACCCCTTCTGGCGTTCCATCCACCAGATGGCGGATAAAGTCATGGTCATCCTGGGAGGCCGCCGGAAAACCGGCCTCGATCTCCCGAAAGCCCAAGCGAATGAGCATCTGGAACAGGCGAATCTTGCGTTCCGGGTTCATGGGGGTGGCGAGGGCCTGATTGCCATCCCGCAGATCGACACTGCACCAACGGGGGGCGGAGGTGAGAATGCGGGTCGGCCAGTGGCGAGCGGCCATGGGAATGGGGGGGGCGGGACGGTATTTGCGACCGGTCTGTGTCAACATCGAAATCGACTCCGCAATAAAGGGTGATGGCCATTGGAGGTGGTTGTCTGAGTGGGATCAAGAATTTGAAGAGCTACCTATGTGTCATGGATCTTGGATTTTGGTGAAGCTGGAAATGGATTGATCATTGCGACGCCAGTTTGCTCAAAATGTCGCACGTTGCGGGTTACCACAGTGAGACCGTGTTCCATGGCAGTGGCGGCGATCAGCAAATCCGCGCTGTCATGCCCCAATTGGGCACTCAACTGTCCCCATCGGCGGGCCACGGCAACATTGATGGTCAGAATGCGATCTCCGTAATGACGCAAAACCGTTTCCAACCACTCGGCCAGGCTGGCAGCAAACTCAGGGCGATTGTGCTTTTGGCGGGCAATGCCCCGCTCCACCTCGCCAACGGATACGACACTGAGAAAAAGATCGGACGCCCGAATGTTCTGCACCCACCTGACCACTTCCGGGTTGCGGTTCCGTTTTCTCAATTCCGACAGAATGACCGTATCAAGCAAATAGCTCACAAGGCCACCTCTCGAGGCGTGACGCTCATACGTTCGAACTCTCCATCATCCACCGGCATTGCCAGGAGGTGTTCGTTAAAAGAAGGCTGTTGCATTTTATCCAGGTGTTGAAGGCGTTCGTACTCTTCGGCGGCCAGTACCACAACAGCGGGGACACCGCGTTTGGTAACGGTCTGAGGTCCGCCTTGTCGTGCCGCCTCGACCACACGACTGAATCGATTTTTGGCGTCCTGCAGGGACCACAGGGTCAGGGACATGGGTTGGATCCTCCCGCAAAATGGCTAGCCTGAATAACTAGACAGATTCTGGAATGAATCTATTCCCTTGTCAAGAAAAACCAACGAACCGATTGACCCCGCCCCAGCGGGGTTTTCCGCTTTCGTGGGAATGACGGAACGGGAAGCATCGTTTTTGTTCTGGAACACATTCATCCTGGGGAGACCATTGCCTTCTCTCCCTTTTTGGGTTTAAATGGCACCGTTCTTGAGTTGGCCAGACGATGGGTGCAGAGGATCGCCCGGTCTGTCCCGTGTGCACGCCCAAAAAGGGTTGATCCAGCGTGAACGCCACCCCCCCTGCCCCCGAACCGCCTGACTCAAGCCCCCTCCTGAAAACCGTCAACCGGGAGGGGATGCACGGCTTTTCGCAGGATGATTACTATAATACACTGGCGACATTGGCCGAATGGGGAGATGCCAAGGCCCAACACAATCTGGGTGCCCTGTTTCTGGAAGGAATGGAAATACAGCAAAATTATGCCGAAGCCCTGAAATGGCATACGCTGGCTGCGGAACAGGGAATGGCCCTGGCCCAGCACGATCTGGCCAGCATGTATCTGGAGGGGCTGGGGGTGGCAGAGTCTCCCGAAAAGGCGGCCCACTGGTTTGCCCTGGCGGCCCGGCAAGGGGATGGCAAGGCACAAAACAATCTGGGTATTTTATATGCCACGGGACAGGGCGTCTCCCTGGATCTGGTGCAGGCCTACCACTGGTTCACCCTGGCCGCCGCCGGTGGTCTGCTGGAGGCCCTGGACAACCGGGAGATGGCCGAACAGGAGATGACCGCCGAGCAGTTGGCAGAGGCACAACGGTTGCCTGTCTGACCGGGAACCCCCCCGGATCGTCTGCAAGCCCTACCGTGACCTCTGGTCCGTCCTGGCCTGGGTCAGTTGGCTCGCCAATCCGATATAACGGGCGGGCGTCAATGTCAGCAATCGGTGTTTGGCCTCCTCAGGCAAATCCAACGTCTGAATGAAGGCCGCCAACCCCTCCTGGGTCACCTTCTGGCCTCTGGTCAGCCCTTTCAACCGTTCGTAAGGCTGGTCGATGCCATGACGACGCATGACCATCTGGATAGGCTCCGCCAGTATTTCCCATGCATGGTCCAGATCGTGCGCCAGTTGTTGGGGATTGGCCTCCAGTTTGCCGACCCCTTTCAACGTTGAACGGTAGGCCAGCAGCGCGTACCCCAAACCCACCCCCATGTTGCGCAATGCCGTGGAATCCGACAGGTCGCGCTGCAGACGCGAAATCGGCAACTTGTTGGAGAGATGATGCAACACGGCGTTGGCCAGTCCCAGGTTACCCTCGGAATTTTCAAAATCAATCGGGTTGACCTTGTGGGGCATGGTCGAAGAACCGACCTCGGTCGCGACCGTCTGCTGCTTGAAATAAC
>CAIWLA010000352.1 GCA_903913345.1 uncultured Magnetococcales bacterium
CTCAATTCATTCCGACCACGCCCCTCGATTTGGTATTGGAGAAAGCAGACCAGATGCTCGAAGGTGGCGCGGATGGCTTGGTGTTCCAAGGGTTGACCACTGAAGATAAGGTTACAGAGTTGATGCTGGCTTTCCAGAATATTGCGCATGAACTATCTGCAAAAAATGTGACTCTACCGATTGTCTTTATGGTGGACAATCACGCAGGACAGGTAGATCTTGTCGCCCGGCTGAAGAAACATCTTGCTGCAGAAGATTTCGCTTGGAATATCGATGTGAGAACGGCGGTAAGGTTTGCAAGCCAGAATATTACGGCCGAAACAAAATTTCCGGACGCGGATTTGTTGATTGTGGATTTCAGCCCGTTCGACACCCAGGATCAGTATGCATTGATTGACAGGATCGTCTCTCGTAATTCCCTGGATGTGATCGGTTACATGACCTATGACATCATGTCATCCGACTTGAAACAAACCATTCAACGGGGGTATGCAATTCCCTCGAGGGAAAATGCAAAGAAAACCGTCACTCTTCTGCACGATCTTACCCTCCGCGAAAAACCTGCCGGCCAGGTTATCAAGCGATCGGATGGTACCCCTTTTGTTATCAAAGCCGGCCTGGTAAATATTGTGACAGGCGTCGAAACCAGGGGAGGCGACACCTGGTACCAGGTTGAAACGGTCTTTGGAATTTCCGGATGGATCGCCGGTGAAATTGGTGGAAAGACCTACGCTTCTTGATATTTGACCAACCTATTTACTCCTAGACGCTCCGATAAGCCACTCGACTCTTACCTACGTTACTTTACATACAAGGAGTTCAAAATGTTCACAATTGTTCGTGACGACACCGTTATAAAAATCAGCAAGGATGATTTGTTCGTCACATCCGACGCTACCATATGGGCAGCTCTACGTTCTCGAAATACCTTCCCGCTCAAGGTTGCTTTGACAGACACCGCCATCCAGGTTTCATATCTCGCCAAGGATGTGATGGAATTTATCCCCAACATAAGCTCTGGAGTAGCCAATTTGGATGAACTTAGCGCTCATGGAGCCACGGTTATTTGGAAAGCCATCATAGGTTTCATGAAGATGCTTTCCAAATACGAAATGGGCAAACAGGTTGGAAAACCCGAGGACAACTACGCCTATACCACTGACCAATACCTGATTTGGGTGGCGGGATTCAGAAAAATCTACCCACAAAGGGTAACCGGTCGCGGCAGGGATGCTGCCTTCGTTTATACCGAAGAACAAATTGATTCACTGAAGATGTTCCTTTTCACCTCGTATTCAGGCAAAATGAGCGATTTCACACAAATGCGGGGAGTGTGGAAACAGGCGAAAATTTTCCGAGGGGATTAAATGGCCAGGAAGCAAAACGCTAAAAAAGAGCCTTACCGGCTCAGTGCAGCCGAGTGCCAATTGCTGGAGGCAGGTTCGGAGAACCCGAACCTGCTTACCGGCTATTTCTGCCGGAAAATTGGAGAAGAATTGGGCTGGCAGTTCGATGCCAACTTCACCCCGGATGGTGCCTGGCAGCTGGATGCGTGTATGGCCAGCCAAACTCTGCATGTAATTGTCGGCGGTGTTGGCACCGGGAAAACAATCGGAATCGCTGCGGGCGCGATTGTTTGGGCACTCACAACCCCTGACTTCAAATTTCTGAACATCGGGAAGGAACTACACCAGGCCAAGTATGTTTACAAGGAAATCGCCAACTTCTGCCAGGGAACTATCCTGGGCAAACTGGTTTGGACCATGCGCGAGAGTCCTACACCCTACATCGAGTTCAGGTTTTTTATGGGAGAACGACTCATTCGGGCTACTTTTGAATTCTTTGGTCTTGGGGATGACGCAGATGCGCTGAACATCTTTTCCTGGCGTGGCGACTGGATCAACATTGAAGAAGCCGGGCGTATTGACAACCTGGCTGAGATCGCGGGCAATCTTCAGACCCGTTTA
>CAIWLA010000353.1 GCA_903913345.1 uncultured Magnetococcales bacterium
CCTTATGACGTAAAAACAGGAAAAAAACAAGATCCGGAAGGTTTGTGGCCTCTTTATCACCAGCCAGAAATGGCAGACAGCAGAAGCGTTGTGTTTGTTGAAGGCGAAAAGTGTGCTGATGCATTGCAGTCAGTTGGCATTGTCGCCACCACCTCCATGCACGGGGCCAAGGCTCCCGCCAAAAGTACAGACTGGTCGCCATTGGTTGGTAAGAATCTGCTGATCTGGCCGGACATGGATAAAGTGGGTTGGGACTATGCCGTCAACGTAGCCCAGGCGGCCATCAAGGCAGGTGCGCTTTCCGTTGCTATCCTGATACCTCCCGGCGATAAGCCGAAAAAATGGGACGCGGCTGACGCCGTGGTTGAGGGCATGGATGTCCACGACTTCATAGCCAATGCCGAACGGAGGGAGGTGCAACACATCGCCACCACAACGCCTCCCAAGTCGCGGTTCAACCTGCTCGACTGGACCTATGACCGGTACCTTGGTCCACCACCGGAGCGCAAGTGGTTGGTGCGTGGGGTTCTGCCTCTGGCCGTGCCCGGCATGGTGGCGGCCATCGGTGGTGCGGGGAAAAGCATGTTGCTCCTGGATCTGGTGGTAAAGACGGCCAGCGTGGTCCCTGGAATGATGACGCCGCTGTTTGCCATGGGTGGCCAACTCGAACCGGTAATCGGCACCGCCGTCATGTTGACCGCTGAGGATGACCAGGATGAGGTGCATCGGCGGTTGTACGGTCTGTCTCCGCAACTGCCAAAGAACTCCCGGCTGATCGTGCTACCCCTGCCAAACGCCGGGGGACCGTTCCCGTTGGTGAGTGCCGGACGGGACGGGCCAACCCTGACCAAGGAATATGACGATTTGCGCAGTGACTTGGCGGCCATCCCGGATTTGCGGTTGCTGGTATTTGACCCACTGCAAAGTTTCGCCGCTGCGGACGTCAATGCCGACCCCGCCGCAGGGGCCATGTTCTTCGCCGCCCTGGGCCGTATCGCAGCGGAAACCGGGGCCACTGTGCTGTCGACCCACCATTTTCGCAAGGTCGGCAACCGGGCCATTGTGACGGCCAATGATGCGCGGGAATCCATCCGGGGCACCACAGCCCTCGTGGATAGCGGGCGATGGAGCTATGCCCTGTGGTCAGTCGATGACGACGAGGCAGAAAAGCTCTGCGAGAAACTCGGCATCCGGTTCAAGCGGGAATCCGTGTTTCGTGGGGCTATCGTCAAAAGCAACTGGCCAACGGACAAGACCGTGCGCGTTTACGTGCGCGACCAGCTTTCAGGCCTGTTGGTGGATCGTACCACAAGCCTGTACCAGGCAGATGCTGAGGAGGACGTGCTCACGGCCCTGGCAAACGCCATCGGCAAAGCGGCCGCCAACGGCCAGCCGTTTACCCGTACTGGTGGCAGCGGTCTGTTCGAACGTCGGTCGGAATTGTCAGCAGGTCTGGCCAACTCGACCAAACGGTATCTTTGGGATCTTGTTGATACGCTCCTCAACTCGGGACAGGTGGTTCAGTGCATGGCCGGTGGCAGCAAATTGAAACAATGGCTCGATATTCCCACAGGGGAGTTTGCTTTGGGTGTGGGTCGTTTCCAGGCTGGTGCTGGTATTCCATGACACGCATGGGCTACAGATAGAGTGCTAATCTTTAGTTTTAAATGGTATCTATGGAATTTTGTCTGTCAAAAAGATGATTTCCAGCATCTTGGAAATGGGTCGGTTTTTTGGAAATGGGTTCTGTAAC
>CAIWLA010000354.1 GCA_903913345.1 uncultured Magnetococcales bacterium
ACGCGCCATTTCAACGTGTTGCAATGATATTTGTGCAAATCTGGCAAAACACACCTAAAACAGCAAGAACCAATTGCATGGTTTTCAATAATATTTCATACAGTTAAAGGCAATTTCATCTTGGCCAGGTGGGACACACCCAAAAGAATTGACTCCCTTGATCCAATTGACTCTCCACCCAGATCCGGCCACCCATCAGCTCCACCAGACGTCGGGAGATGGCCAAGCCCAGACCGGTACCCCCATAGCGTCGAGTCAGGCTGGTGTCAGCCTGGGTGAATCGTTCAAAAATGTGCTCCATCTGATCCTGGGCAATCCCGATGCCGGTATCAACCACCCGGAACAAGAGGTTGCCCGGTTCCTGAGGATGGGGGGTCAGCATTACATTCACCCGCCCCTGATGTGTAAATTTGATCGCATTCCCCAACAGATTGATGAGTACCTGCCGTATCCGTCCACCATCACCCAAAATGGCTTCCGGTATGTCGGATGTTACCTCTACCTCTATAGAAAGCCCTTTCTCCTCGGCGGCCAATTGCATCATATGGGTAGTCTCTTTCACCACCTGACGCGGGGAGAAGGGAACCTCAGCCAGGGTAATGCGCCCCGCATCGATGCGGGAGAAATCCAGGACATCGTTGATCACTTCCAGCAAAGCCCTGCCCGAATGGTGCATGGTTTGGGCAAAGCGACGCTGCAGGGGATTAAGGTCGGTTTCCAGCAGCATCTCCGACATGCCCAACACCACGTTCATGGGGGTACGGATTTCATGGCTTATGGTGGCCAGGAATTCTCCCTTGGCCTGAGTCGCTGCTTCGGCTTGTTCCTTGGCTTGCAACATGGCCAGTTCGGCCTGCTTGTTCTCGGTCACATCCCGCAAAACGAAAATCAGCCACTCCACCATTCCCTGGTTATCTTTGACAGGGTACAAAGTCCAATCCCAGTACGTGATACCCCATTCGGGATGGTCCAGGAACTCGAATGGCTTGGCGATGATTGAAAAAGGCTCGCCCGTTTCAACTACCCTCCTGAAAATGGCTTCATTTTCCTCATGAGGATACAAAGCAAAATGATTTTTCCCAGGGTAGAACGCTTCATCGTGGCCACAAGCCAGAGCGTAAGAGCGGTTCACCCGAATAAAATTAAAATCCCGGTCCATGAAAACAATTGAGAGATGAGTCGTATTAAACAGACTTTCCAAAAAATTGTTGGAATGGCGCAATTCCCGCATGGCCTGTTCCATTGTTTGCTTGGCCTGCACAATCGACGCCTCCATCCGCTTGCGCTCGTCCTCGGTCTGTTTGCGTTGGGTGATATTTTCGACCGTCGCCATAAAAAATTCCGGTTCGTCTCTGGTGCCGGGGACCAGGGTGACGGTCAGGCTGCCCCAAAGAAGGGATCCATCCTTGGCGAGGTAGCGTTTTTCCATCTGGAATGATGGAATGGTTCCAGCCAGTATCTCTTGCAACAGAATGTCATTGCGCGGCATGTCATCGGGATGAGTGACCTGGGCCAGGGTAAGGCCCACCAACTCCTGGGAAGTATAGCCCAACATGGCAGAAAAGGCCGGATTGGCTTCCAGAATGGTGCCTTGCAGATCGACCTGGACCATGCCTATGGCCACATTGTGCACCATGGCACGAAATTTGGTTTCGCTCTGCTGAAGCACCCGACGCGACTCCTGCTGCTCTCCCAGGCGCATCCGCGCCAACCGATGGTAGAAGCCGATCAAAACCAGGCCGACCATCCAGAAAAAACCGTGGGCGATTTTAATATTGCGTAGCGCAACCGCCTCCTTTTCCATCAAGCTCCGCAAGGGCATCTGCAACCCGACACCGCCGCGGACATCACCCATCTTGTATCCC
>CAIWLA010000355.1 GCA_903913345.1 uncultured Magnetococcales bacterium
AATCGCCGTATTGTGCCTCTTGCGAGTAATCGTCGGACTCCAGGGATGGATCCCTATATGGTCTTCGGATTGAGAAATACGCATCTCCAATTTTGTTTGCGTCCATGGCTACTCCTTTTCAAATAACCCACAGGATTCTGTATCAAAATCATACCGGATCTCTATCAGCCCCTTCCTGAGCTGCTCCATGACCTGGGCCACCTTGACATCAAGCGGTACCTCCGTAGGGCAATCTTCAGGCATGTCACGGGTGACAAATTCCTCGATAAGCACCCGTAACGTCTCTGGGTCTAATCGATTGGCGGGAATTACCATTTACTCTCTCCTTTGTGGAGGTAATCGGCCAGAGGCTACTCCTCCAAACTGTCCAGTTCCTGCTGGATGTCGTCGGCACGCTGTGGCCGGTACTGACGAAGAATAAACCTCGTCTCGAATGCATGTTCCCTTCGTTTCCATGGAATGGGATCCTCATCTAACAGGAAATATTCCCTAAGCTTTTTTGAGAGTGAATATTTATGGTCTTTAAACTTTTTACTAGCATCCCCGTCTTTCCATGTCAGGCGACCCCCCAAACGGGCTAATACTCTCAGCAGTAACCATTGTTTTGTGGCTTGGCCATTATCCTGTCTTTTCATGCCCAGGTGTTCTGGTTCCAACTGGCGGGGTTTCTGGATACCTTTGCACCAGACGAGTAGCGCGGAGTCGGCCAGAAATTCGAAGGTGAAATGCTCCCAACTTGCGCCGGGTGGTGTTGGGAAATGCTCCATGGATCCCATTTGAGTGATCTCGGGGGCGGCCTGTGTTACAAAATCAGCAAGCAAACCAGGCGCGGCCTCCGTCCCTGTCAGGCTTCCGTTCACCTCATCCCAAACCAAGATATCCTCCAACAGTATGAACCGGGATTTGTGGCGGGCCAGCAGATCTGCCATCTCCTTATCGACAGACTTCCCGGTGGGGCTCAATAGCACGAAGGGCGTATCAATCTTGGCCAGGAGGCAAACAGCGGCATCCTTCATGTTGGCCTTGTCCCCCTGGATGGTCAGGAAGATGGGGAAACGCCGACTGCCAATGGGCTGTATTTTCCCCACCAGGAAAGTCTGGTATAATCCTTCCACAGGGGCGAACTCAGGTGAAAAGTCAAATACCTGTGCCACGATGGAGGCCAACGTGCGGAGGTCGAGATCATGGACGATGATATCGGCTGGCGAGAGTTGGATTCTATCGCAGTATGGATCTTCATCGTTGCACACGGCGACAATGTTGTCATTGCTATGCTCCACCACCCTCATGTGGCAGCCATTCGCTCCCGGACTTTGACACGGGAAGGTGGTACCCCGCCGATTTGTGGGGCGAAACCAGTGACGGGCGACTTCGAAGGTGGTGTCGAGGCGTCGTTGCCATTCGGGCATAATATTGCTCAGCCCTGGTGACTGTTCCAGGATGGACCATAGCTGGGGGATGGGTTGCATGGATCTATCTCACCAATTGGTCGATGAAACCGCGCTTGTCGAGAAACTCGTCTACGACGATGCTTTCGTCGTCCCGCTGATATGTGACGCGGTTGGGCGGCTGAATGGTGAGAGTGCGTGGTTTCTCTATCCCGGTGAGCTTCATCGAGAAAATCGCCATGGTCAAAGCTGATGCAGGGGGCATGCTCTTTTTTTGCTTCTGCAGGGAGAGGAAAACATCCTTTGCTTTGTGAAACACATAACCATCACATCCATCGTCTAATCTGTTATTGATGGCAGTTAAAGTGACTTGCTCCAGGCCGTCTATATCGGAACAGACCAGGGAATTCACTCCATCTATTTCCAAGGGGTTTAGGGTGATTTTTTGTCGTTCCTGGAAGTAGTGATAGTTGTCAAAAAGGTAATACCCGATAGTTTCTCGGTAAAGATTTTTCTCCCCTTTTGTCCCCATAGCACGAACGCCGAGTTCATTCTGTGAACGATCATAGAAAGCGACGTCGCAGACTTCTGGGCGATAGAGAATGGTTTCTGTTTTATCATTTCTGATGCTTCTGCGCCTCAGCATGGGCATGCCGTGACGAATGAGGAAGCTGAATTTATTTCCATGGTCGGCGGTGATGATCCGGCAATTTCGACCGCGCCGGTTTCTTTCAAACCAGTGGTTCATCGCCACTTCCATCTCCTTGATGGTTGCTTGATCAGGCATGGAAAACGTGTTTGGCTTGGGTTCTCGGCTGCGATAGTATTCAAATGATTTCGGTGTGTTGACTAAGGATTCGGCGTGCCTTGTTGTCACCAGATCAGGATCTACGAGCCAGATTTGCACGATGATATCGGCATCACTAGCATCCATGTTGAACTCCATCCCTGGATGTGCAGACTTGGCGGCCGCCATGAGATTGTCCACAGCGTTGGTATCAGTCATCGCGCTGATGAAGTATAATGCGTCCACCATCTGGGACGGAACCTGCTCGTCTGGTTGGGCCAAGATGGCAGACAATCTCGTGCAACTGATGGCTGCTGTTGGAGCCTCTGGGAAGACCAGTCCCCGTTTGACGAGATATTCCTGGTACGGTGACAAGAGCGATCGGAGTCGCTCAGGAGCGATAACCGTCAGAATATCTGGCTGGATAAATTGGCGGAATTTATTTGCGGCCATGCGTGTCCCCCCCCCTTTTTTTCAGTATTTTATTGTTGAGTCCTTGGCACTCACTGCCACGACTTTTCCCACGATATGTAATGAAGTCTCATACCCGATTGGTATGGGCTTGTAATTGGGGTTGGCTGGTCTCAATTCGATTCGTTCATCGACGATGGAGAGGCGTTTAACTGTGGCCTCATCATCCAGCAGGGCTACGACGATTTCCCCGTTTTCAGCAACGGGCTGATGACGGACAATCAGGAAGTCTCCTTCGTTGATGCCAGCGTCAATCATGCTGTCCCCCACCACCTCCAAGGCAAAGCAACGTCCCCGCACGTTGGCGGAGGAGACCGCAATTTCTCCGATGATGTTTTCTTCTGCAAAAATTGGAAAACCGGCGGCGACCTTGCCGATGACGGGCAGTCTCACTTGTGACGGAACTCTAACCGGGCCTTTCAGAATTTCCATAGTACGGACTTTGCCCCTTGTTCTCCTGATGTACCCCTTCTCTTCCAGTCTGAGGATCTGCGCACGGGCACTGGGAACCTTGATGCCCAAAATTTCAGCTACTTCACTGACAGTTGGCACCATTTCATGCGTTGCCACGAATTCACCGATGACTTTCAAGGTGTTCTCCAGCGTGGATGACAGTCCTTCAAGAGGCCTGCGCCCAAGACGCTTTTCCATGTAGACGACCATTGCCTTTTCCTTCAACAGGGGGCACCTCATTGGTGTGTTATCGATACACACAAACAGCTTCACAAGGTAAGTGTGAATACGGTATCCGACTGGCCGATGCTTGTCCAGAAAAATTTTCCGGGCTGCATCATTTTTTTTTGTTTAACGAGAAGAATCGTAAAAAGTTTAACATTTTTATGCGTATGTGTGCATAATACTCGATTTTCCCTTCTGGAAGGTGATGCGTCCATCGTTCGTCCAGTAGGTTCCAGTTCCATGGTCCCCATCTCATGGGTCTCACTCCCATTGGACACATAAAGCATCGATTTTTTTGGCCCGCCGGAAAAACCAATACTGTAAAATCATATTTTGCGCTCATAAAACCGAGAGAACGCGGGCATGATTTTGGAAAATATTGTCATAAGAAATCAAAAAGAACCATAACTATATTTTCCAATATCATCAATTCAATTTTTGCCTTTTCCACACAAAAATATTGTGAAGAACCGCGAGAATCGAATTCGATTCTCGATTTTCGGCTTTTTTGCCAAAAAA
>CAIWLA010000356.1 GCA_903913345.1 uncultured Magnetococcales bacterium
CAACAAAAATCCAACCAAATCAATGCATTGACAGGTGTTGATTAGTTATATCATCGAAAATGTGTTAAACCTGGGTTAACCTGTGTCATAATTTTTACCACAGTACGCAAAACCACCCGGCTGGCTCATCCCATGCCGGGTTTTTTGCGCGCTGCGCAGTACCGCCGACCGCCGCACTGGATGCGCTATGGGGCGCGTCTCCGGTCATGGAAATGGCCTTCCCGGACGGCAAACGCCGTCAGACGAACGCACAGAGACGGGAATGGGGGTTGTCAGCGTGATGGTGCCGAAGGGGGAACCGGAATTGCAGGGAATGGGGCAGGCAACGGGGCAGGTTGGCGCATCTCCTGGGCGGGGGACTGATAGTAGACCGAGGCAGGCGGGAAAACCCGGTTTATCGTGGCGACACCACCCAGGATGACGATGCCGGTGGCGACAACCCACTTGATCATTTCCACCTTGGCGGTTTCAATCTTCGCTTCCAGCTTGAGTTCAACCTCTCGAATCTCTTTTTGCAATTCCATTTTTGCAAGGTCAATATCCCCCTTGGTGGCTGACTCCTGCATCCGAGTTTCTTCCACTTTTTTAATAACATCGGAGAGCATCTCTACCTGCGCTTCTGCCTGAGCAGACGGAACACCGGCGGTCTCCAGTCTCTTCACAAAGGCCAGCGTGTCAATCGGCAGGGTAATGGCAATGCTCATGGTGGTTACTCCTCCCAGGGTGAATATGGTCGTACTGTATCGCACCGGGGGCGGATTGGAAAGAAATTTGTGCCAGATGGGCGCACAAGGGGTTGACTGGTATCATCCTGCCATGGACTGGATTGACGCTAACCAACTTGGCGGAAGGGCAGCAAAGATTTTTGTTGGCATATTTGTTGGCATGACCTGCAAGGAACAGATAACAAACGCACCAATATCAATGCTTTGATTAGTCAATGTGGTTGAGGGCATGGCACCATTTTGACTTTTAGAGGGCGGGGACCAATCGCACCTGCACCCGGTCTGCGGTCTGGCCCTTCCCGACCGGGAGGGGGCAGGAACTGATATTGTCAGTGTGTGGGTGTCGTGGATGGTGCGGATGGAGCCGGAGGCGTGGGGGATGCAGACACCGGGGGCATCTGGTGCATTTCTTGGGTGGGGGACTGGTAATAGACTGGCGCAGGGGGCGGTACAAGCCGATTGATTGCGGCCATTCCACCCAGGATGGCAATGCCGGTGACGACCACCCACTTAATGGTCTCCACCTTGGCGGTTTCAATTTTCGCTTCCAGTTTGAGTTCAACCTCTCGGACATCCCCCTTTGTGGCCAACTCCTGCATTCTGGACTCCTCCACCCTCTGGAATGCACCAGCCATGGCCTTGGCTTGAGCTTCCGCGTGGGCTGCTGGAATGCCTGCGGTCTCCAATTCTTTGGCGAAGGCCAATGTGTCAAAGGCAATGGCTGTGCTCATGGTGGTGACTCCTCCCAGGGTTAATATGCCCATACTGTATCGCACCGGGGGCAGGGATGGAAAGAAAAATGTGCCAGACGGGCACAAGGGGCCTTGACTGCCATCCACACAGTCACCCCGCACCGGGGGGATACGCCGACCGATCATGATGGGCAATCCGACCACCTTGGCGGAAGGGCAGCAAAACTTTTTGGCGGTATTTTTGGCGGTATGTCGGAAAATATGCATAAATACAACATAACAATATCAACAATTTAATACGCCAATATGGTTGAGGGCGTGGCACCAAATTGAGTTTTAGAGAGTTCCAAAGAGTTCCATAGAGCCTGCAAGAATCAACGCTTGCGGGCTTTTTTGTGTCTGATGCGTTCCAGGGAATTCTATTGACATCTACCAGTTTTGGCGGTGTTCAGCAACCGCCAGAGGACAAAGGCCGTTACAGTGAGCCGGGCGGAGGATTCCTTTGAAGCGGTTGCCCGTGAGTGGTTTGCACGAAACCTCGCCAAGTGGGTGGAGTCTCACGCCGATGACATTATCCGACGGCTGGAGCGGGACGTTTTCCCATGGATGGGTGTGTCAGTGTGCGGGTACAGGGGATGGGGCAGGCGGGACCGGGGCAGGTATTGGGGCAGACTGGCGCATTTCTTGGGTGAGGGGTTGGATAATCTGCACCGGCATAGGGAAAGCGCGCAGATACCCGATGATCATTCCGACGCTTGCCAGGATCATGGCACCCGTCTTGATCACCATGCGCAACTCCATCTTTTCCAATTTTGTGTCCATATCCTGTTTCGTTGCCAGACCATCCAAACGACTCCGGATCTGCTTATCGTTCCTCTCTTCCCACTTGGCGGCATATTCATCCGTTCGGGTATCAACCTGCTTGATGACCAGGGCCAACGCCTTGGCATGGCCTTTCGCTTGATCTTCCGGGACACCGGCGGCCTTCAGTTGTTCAGTGTATTCCAGCGTGTCAAACGTGATGGCGGTCATGATGGTTACTCCTCCCAGGGTGGACATGCCCATACTGTATCGCACCGGGTGCAGGGATGGAAAGAAAAATGTGCCAGACGGGCGCAAGGGGCCTTGACTGCCATCCACACAGTCACCCCGCACCGGGGGATACGCCGACCGATCATGACGGGGCAAAACGACCAGGCGGCGGGTATGTTTACCTGTTGCCAGATGGGATCAATGCCCGCCAGGCAGAACCCGCACCAGGGTCGTGAGAATGCCTGCCATCATCGCCCGTTGCGCCAAGGCAAGACCGACCATCCACATGTGTCTGTCTGGAGGGGATGGACAAGTTGCTTGGCAGAGGGTACATCTTCTTGAGAGTCTCATCACCAAGCTGTCGTACCGCCGATTCCCTTTTCATTTTTTTGCACCCCCCCCTTCTCCCCCTCAATAATCCCCCTGAATACCACCGAAAGGTCTGTTTTCCCCTCCTGCACCACGACATGCTCCGCAGCGATGTTCCGATGAAAACTCTCTGGAAGTTCATCCCAGACCAGTA
Organism: uncultured Magnetococcales bacterium; assembly: GCA_903913345.1. Classification (GTDB taxonomy): domain Bacteria; phylum Pseudomonadota; class Magnetococcia; order Magnetococcales; family Magnetaquicoccaceae; genus Magnetaquicoccus. The sequence goes on from CAIWLA010000356.1 coordinate 2,973, forward strand.
CGTCCACCAGGAAGGGGAGATTGCTTTCGTCAAGGGCCTCCTTAAGTTCCGAAATCAGGGCGCGTTGCGCGGGCGTGGCAAAGACCACGAGATCGAGGTCGGAATAAGGACGGGCGGTCCCCTTCACGCGGGAGCCGTAGGCCAACACCGTCATACCGGTGATGAATCGGGAGAAGAACGTGAGCAGCATGTCGCGATGTTCCGGTGTGATGCCCAGGGAGGCGTTCATTCCCATGTGCGTCCCGCCAACCCTCGATAGAGGGCGATGGCATCCTCAATGAACGCCCCGATTATCGAGAGCGTTGCCGCCGCCTTGTTGCCGCTGTAGTCGTGGGTGGTGTTGGTTCTGGCATTGGCATAGTGCAGCCACTGTTCCACGGGGGAAGGCAGGAGATCGTTCTGACCGGCCAACTTGAGAACAGGTTTTGGGCTGTTGGGAACATCCGGCAACCCCATCACTTCAACAAGATGGCGTTTGAGATCTTTCCATAAGCTGTCGTAGCAGGTCTCGAACCGCTGAATCACCGATTCCGCGATGGCCTCGCGGTCAAGTTCCGCAAGTTCAGGCCGGTGCTGCGCGCGCTGATGGTTGGCGAATTGCAATTCCAAATGTTTCAGTGATTTTTCGAGTTTATCGTAGTCGATCATCGTTCAGCCGTCTGTGGCTATCTGGTTTTTCCCGAACAGCAGCAATGCCGTCACCACCTGCTCGCCGGTCTCGTCTGCCTCCTCGTGCGCTCCGTAGTACCATTGCTTGTTGGCATCGGGGATCATCCGCACCAGACGTGCCAGGGAAATATCATGATAGCCCCCCTCATACCCCGCCACCACCACCGGCGTGCCTGGATCCTGCTGTTTCAAAAGTTCGATCAATTCTGCAACAGTCATTATGAATTCACCTTGAGGTTATGATTCAAAAACGAGTACCCCAAATCGCCTCTCCAACTCCGCACATCGTGCGGTGAAGGTGTCGGAAATGTATTTGACGAAAATCAGACCAAGAACCAGATGCTTGTATTCCGCCGCATCCATCTGGGCACGGAGTTTGTCGGCACTCGCCCA
>CAIWLA010000357.1 GCA_903913345.1 uncultured Magnetococcales bacterium
CAAGACCTAGCTTACAGTAAAGAGGTTAACGCTTATGGGGCGAGGCCCAGACGAAACGATGATCAACGCCGCCTGATCGACACCCCGCGTTGTCGATCAGGCGGCCTTGATCAGGAAATTTTGACCACAATATCATGCAGAAAGTTGCCCGCCCGCGAGAGTTCATGTCCGGCGTCCGACAGATGCCGATAGATTTCCCGCCGTTTGAAAATTTCCAGGACATAGCCCATGGCCTCCATCTTGGAACCGGGTGCATTGGCCTCCAGGTTTTTCATGACATTGTCGGCATTGAACAGGTCGGCCAGGGCGCGACGGAAACATTTGTCCAGGCTGTGTTTGGCCTGCACGGCCACATGGGCATCGCTCTCGGCCAACGCCGTGTCCTTGGTGCCCAGCTTTTTATAGCCACGATACAATGAAACGTTGGCCTCCCGCAACAGGACGGCCATCTCGTTGGTAAACGGGTTGGGTTTAACATTCAATGTCTGCATCTCGCGGACCACGGTCGATGCATAGGTCATCGTCACCCCCACCGAGGTGATGGCCCGTTGCAAATCTTCCCGATCCAACGGGGTGGCAAAGGCATTGGCCAACACCTCCAGATGGCGCGCCTGGAGGGCATCCTCCTCGGCCTCCAGACGGACCACTTTGTCGGCTGTCGATTGGCTGCCGGTGTGCATAAAATCCACCAGGGCATCCGAGGACTGCGAGACCAGTTCGCACTGTTCCAGAATCATGCCATAAAAGTTTGGCATCCGGGGAAAGACGGAATTGGCGAGACCACTGATGAGTGAATTGCTGCCGCCCATGATTGACTTCTCCTTGCTATGGTATCGGGATTACCGTTTGGGTTCCCTGTTATTAACGTGATTGTTTTGAGTAACGTGCCGACTGGTTCAGCCAACGCCCAATACATGATGGGCGAACAGAAACGACAGACCACCCACCGCACCGGAACCGGGAATGGTGATCAGCCATGTGCTGACAATTTCCGATGCCTTGCTCCAGCGCACCTCTTTGGGCAGTTCCGAAGTGCCGATGCCCATGATGGCCGAGCTGGCCACGTGGGTGGTGGAGACCGGCATGCCAAACTGGGATGCCCCCAGAATCAACGAAGCCGATGCCAGTTGGGCATCCAAGGCATGCAGCGGGCGCACTTTGTAAATACCGAAGCCTACTGTCCGCACAATGCGCCAACCACCGGAAAGGATACCCAGGGTGATGACCATCGAGCAGGCCAGCATGACCCAGAAGGGCACCTCAAATTTGGGGATGAAACCGCCCAGCACCAACACCAGTGTGACAATACCCATGCTCTTCTGGGCATCATTGGAGCCGTGGGAAAAGGCCAGGGCCGCTGTGGTGATAAACTGGGACCGCCGCAAAATATTGTTGACTGAGGGTTTGGCGGACAACAACAAAAAACGCATGAGACGGTGGATCAAAAAGGCGGTCCAGAAGGCGGCCACGGGCGAGATGATCAAGGCGGCAACGGTCTTGGTCACTCCGGTCAGTTTATGGTTCTGGACCAAGGCATCCATTCCCCAGACCACATGGTCGGCCCCGGCGGCGAAGAGGACCGCGCCGACCAATCCACCCACCAGGGCGTGGGAAGAGGAGGAAGGGATGCCAAACCACCAGGTGATCAGGTTCCAGAAAATGGATCCCAACATGCCGCAGAGCAGGACAGTCATGGAGACTGTTGCTGTCAGATCACCGATTTTGGCAATCCCGCCGATGGTGTTGGCCACCGCCGTACCCCCCAGCAGAGGCCCCATGAATTCAAAGACGGCTACGACAATGACGGATTGAACGGGGGTCATCGCCCTCGATGCCACGACGGTGCCGATAATGTTGGAGGCATCGTGGAAGCCGTTGGTATAGTCAAAAATCAAGATGACGACCACTGTGGCAATGGCCATATTTGTTACAATATCGCTACCCATGTTTCACCTGTTTATATCCTTTTCCCGTTGAATGTGAAGTTTCCAATAACCACTGACAGTACCCGTCCACCCCAGGCCACGTTCACACCCCCGGAAAACGTCCCCCAGCAAAAAATCATGGATCGAGGATACCCGCTCTCACAAAAAATGGAAGCATTATTATTGGGTTTTTGTGAACAAACAGTAACAGTTAGGTAAATTTTATATGACGATTTTGTTACAGAATTGTAACAGTTGTCCCGCAACGGAGGGAAAGGGGGGGGAAACCTTCTGTTTATCATTATTCATGGGGGTCCGGGGGAGATGATCTCCCCCGGCAGGGTCCAGGGGCAAAGCCCCCGTATTGGTCCGTGTTTAAATGGAATGGGGAAAAAGTCAAACCTGATCGCGGGCGGGGAGGTGTGTGTGCTCAGGGGTGACAAAAGGGTCAGCGTACCCGATGGCGCATGCTCAACAAATAGCTCACGGCGGCAATGGTCAATGGGGGCCAATACCACCAGGCGGACAGGCCTCCTGACGCAAATATGGCCCCGCCCAGGAAGAGGGTGCCTCCGATGATGGCCCAGGTCTGACCGCGCAACCCATGGGCTACGGTATCTTCCAACCCTTCCAGCGCGCTGGAATGGAGGCGCACCTGAAAGTGATCCTGGCTCAATCGTTCCAGGCCGTCCACGATCACCCCTGGCAGCAGCGTGGCGGCACTGTAGAGTTCCTGGAAATGTCCTGCGGTCTCGATCAGCTTGCCCTTGGGGCCTAGATGGTCCGTCATCCAATCACGGATCAATG
>CAIWLA010000358.1 GCA_903913345.1 uncultured Magnetococcales bacterium
ATGAGCACAGCCATTACCATGCCGTTTGACACGCTGGCCTTTGTGAAGAGACTGGAAACGGCTGGCATCCCTGCTGCCCATGCAGAAGCCCAAGTGGAAATGCTTTCCGATGTCATTAAAAAGGTGGAAGAAACACGGCTTCAGGAGTTGGCTGACAAAGGAGATGTCCGAGAGTCTGAGCTTAGGCTGGAAGCAAAGATTGAATCCTCCGTGGGAAATGCCAAGGTGGAAATTATCAAATGGACCGCCGGTATGTTTGTGGCACAAACAGCGTTGGTCTTTGGTGTCCTGTTCGCTACAGGAAGGATGGGACAACCGACAATGCAACCGACCGTCTACCAGCCACCCGCCCAAGAAATGCACCAGTCCGTCCCGTTGCCTGCCCCATCCCCCACGCTCCCGGCTCCCCCTTCGGCACCATCACGCTGACAATCCCCATTCCTGCCCCTGTGTGCGCGTCTGGCGCATTTTCCAGACAAGGTGGTGGTGCCTTGTCCTGCTCGTCAAACGCGACCACGCACCACCCAGGAGAGGTATTATTCATCCGAAGTGTCCAGCGTGGTCCCCGGTGCGGGTTTTTTCCGCGTTCGCCTTGCCGTCGGTTGGGGTTCGCCACCAGGAGGAGGGAGTTTTTTCTGGCGGACCATCGGCAAGACATTCTTCCACCGCTCGACAGATTCGTCTTCCTGTTGCGGTTCTGGAGTTCCCAAGGAATGGATCCGTGATCGACTCGCCGGGGTCAACCCTAGGTGCGCCGCCGCACGGGTGGCAGAATCGAGCATCTTTTTCAGGGTTCCAACCGCCGGGTTTTCATAGGGTCGGCCTTTGTCGTCAGTCAGAAACAAGCCTGACTTCTGGAGTTCAATGGCCGACTCCTCGGCATACCCGACCGACAAGCAAAACCCCTCCAGCATCGCCGCATCGATTGATTTCAACATCCCCGGTGGACCGTCGGCACGAACGATTTCCCACCAGGATAAGGCCCTGGGGAACGCCACTACAGCATCAGGAATCCGGTCAAGCGGTGCAGTCGGAACCGGCTCCGCATGGTTCGTGCGGCACGGTTGTAGGGTTCCTTTCAAGCGTTTGATCGGCGTTGGGGTGCGGGGTCGTCCAACCATGAGTTTTGATCCTTTTCAAAATTACAGAATTTTGCACGTGAAAATATTGAGGCAAATGCACGCATTTTGACGGGCTTCGTCTCAGAGATTTGACCGGTTATCCCGGAACGCCTGTTCCACTTCTTGGGGGGTCCAGTAGTTGATCCCTCTGATTACGGTCGGGGGTGGCAGAACCTTGTACACCTTCCACATCCGGTACAATGTCGCCTTTGACCATTTCTTCTGTTCGCAAATCTGCGCCGATTTGATATGTTGCGTTTGCATGTTGACCACCTTGATTGCAAAAGAGTTAAGATGGTCTACATCAATGGGTCAGCATCAGGGGGTGCCCATCTGGCACAAATTTCTTTCCAATCCACCCCCGGTGCGATACAGTACGACCATATCCACCCTGGGAGGAGTAACCACCATGAGCATCGCCACCGCATTCGACACGTTGGCCTTTGTGAAAGAGTTGGAGACCGCAGGCATTCCGCCCGCCCATGCGGAAGCCCAAGTCAAGGCGTTTGCGTCCGCCATGCGGCAAGTGGAGGAGAACCGGAAAGACGAATTGGCTACCAAAGGGGATATTCTCCGGCTGGAAAAAGAGATTGAGAAAGCCAAGGTGGAGCCCATCAAGTGGGTGATCGTCACCGGCATTGCCGTCCTGGGTGGGGTGGCCGCCATCAATCGGCTTGTACCGCCCCCTGCGCCAGTCTATTACCAGTCCCCCACCCAGGAGTTGCGCCAGACTGCCCCATCCCCCACGCTCCCGGTTCCCCCTTCGGCACCGTCACGCTGACTGTATTGGGATCGGAGCCGGAAGCGTGGGAGATCATGCGGCACACCATCCCTCTCCTCCCGGTCAAGCCCCGAAATATGGCATGAGCCATGCAGTCGGTTTGGCACACGGTTAAATATCGTGCCGACCATTTGACACAGGAGACATCCATGTATGTAGAACTACCCGAGGCCGCACGGCTCGTTGGTGTGAGTCGTTCGGCCCTCAACAAAAAACTCGAAAAAGGCGCACTGTCCGTATCGAGGGATCGTTTGGGCAAGTGCGCCGTTGACACGGCAGAATTGCAGAAGGTGTTCGGCCCACTGAAACCATTGCATCCCTCTCCCCGTTTTAAATGCCTATGCCCCATCTGTCTCTGTGTGCGGCAGACACATCAAACCACCCCCCAGATTCCAGGGCACAGTACGGATAAAACGTTTGCAGAATCAACCGCCAACCGTTTGAGAATGCAAAAATTTCTCCAATAAACCACTCTGAATGACCAGAAAATGGTTGATGGAAAAGAATGAAGTCCATGCAAACAATATAAAACATCGACGGCCACTCACAAGGTGGCCGTTTTTGTTCCAGTACCCACACGAGGTACCACCACGATCACCTGTGGTGGTCGCGATCCAGGATCCGCATGAAACGGTTTACCGGAACAGGATTGATGTGGTATCTTGACGGAGGTGATTCAAGATACCGCCATGGATCGAGGCCACACACCGGATGCCCCCTTGATGTCAACCCCTTCGGATAACATGCCTGCGCGAAACCGCCCCTTCATCACCGCATTGACCCTGCTGGCCCTGCTGCTCGTGGCCATGGCTTGGCACCAGCATGCGACCCTTGCCGATACCC
>CAIWLA010000359.1 GCA_903913345.1 uncultured Magnetococcales bacterium
CGTGAAACGGACTACAGGCCCATTCCCATTTGGATATATCCGCATGGGCAGGTCTGAAAACAGATATGACAGCCATTGCAGCGGGTATAGTCGGTAAACATGACTTTTCCTTGCGGCCGTTTCAGATCGCGGTGGATGGTCTCCTTGGGACAGTAAATCCGGCACTGGTCACAGGCGAAGCACAGCCCGCAACTCATGCACCGCTTGGCCTCCGCCATGGCCTGTTCCGGGGTGATGGTGATCGTGGTCTCCTTGAACCCATCCACCGCCTCTTCGACATCCAGACGACCCTCTTCGTTGCGTGGCATGGGCTTGTAATAGTCCAGACGCATCTCTTCGGCCTTCACCGTCTTGACCTTGGGCGGCAGTTGATGCCGCACCCCTTTCAGAAAGCTGTGCATGGCCCGTGCTGCCTGCCGTCCCTGTCCCACGGAACGGGTGGAAATACCCAACCCCAGCACATCGCCACCGGCAAAAACCCCGGGTTGATTGGTTTCGTGCGCGCTGTTGGCACTGATCCAGCCCCACTTGTTGGCCAGTCCGGTCATCCCTTCTTCCAGTTCGGGCACCTGCCCGATACCCATGATGACCGTGTCGCAGGGGATGGTGAACTCGGAACCCGGAATCGGCTCAGGCCGACGTCGCCCGGATTGATCGGGTGCACCCAACTGCATGCGAATGCACCGGGCCGCAACGGCGCGTCCCCCTTCCGTCACCAGTTCCACCGGTGCGGTCAGCAGTTCAAACCGGACCCCTTCCTCCGAGGCCTCGTCCACATCCTTGGAGATGGCGGGCATTTCATCCTTGGTCCGCCGGTAGAGAATGGTCACTTCCGACTTGCCAGCCACCCGGCGCACAATACGGGCCGAATCCACCGCCGTCTTTTCTGTGGAGGCCACCTCCTCATCCAGACGGGTCTCCTCTTCCATCGCCTCCAGTGCCGCATCGTACTGTGCCCGGTCACCGGACTCTTCGGCGGCCGTCAGATCGGTCTGCAGACGCAGGGAGACGCGGGCGGCATCCATGGCACTGTCGCCACCACCGATCACGACGACCCGACTGCCAATCTCCACCTTGGCCCCGGTATTGACCCGATTGAGAAAACTGGCCGCCGTAAAGACATTGGCGGAATTCTCCCCAGGGATGCCCATGTTGCTGCCCTTGTGGGCACCCAGAGCCAGATAGACGGCCGCAAACTCCTTCCGGATCTGCTCGAAGGAAATTTCCCGGCCAACGCGGGTGTTGCACCGCAACTCCACACCCAGATCCAGAATATTTTGAATCTCCGCATCCAGGACGGCGTCCGGCAGACGGTAGGAGGGAATGCCATAACGCAACATGCCTCCCCCTTTCTCGAAGGCCTCAAAAATGGTGACCGGATAGCCCCGGCGTGCCATTTGATAGGCGCAGGAAAGCCCGGAGGGACCGGAACCGATCACCGCAATTTTTTGGGACTTTTTCTCGTCGGTCAGCTTTTTGAACTTTAACTTCCGCCGCAGACCATGATCCCCGATAAACCGCTCCATATTGTTGATGGCGACGGCACCATCTTCCTTGTGCTGCCGGTTGCAACCCGATTCACAGGGATGCGGGCAGATCCGTCCGTGGGTGGCCGGCATGGGATTTTTGTCGGTCAACAGTTCCCAGGCCTTGTCCAGTGCCTCATCCTGGGAGAGCTTGTACTGACCGGCCTGCGCGATGACCGTCAGATATCCGCGAATATCCTCGCTGCTGGGACAGGCATCCTTGCAGGGTGGCAAACGTTGAACATAGGTGGGACATTTCCAACTGCTGCCATTGCGGACGACAACCTCTTCAGGGATGCCCTTGCGCAAACTCGGCTCAAGGTCCGCCCTGGTAAAATCCTTGGTCAAGATAGTGGGTACTAACATGGATGACTCCTTCCGCCCGATTGTCTCGTGCCCCTAAAGAAAGAATGGCCTCGTATTCAACCCCTTTTACAAACGGACCATTGCGGACCGATTCAAGGTGGACAACGCCTCCGGGCTATCATCAATGTGATATTTGGTGAAGGGGAAGCCGGTCTTTTCAAAAAACCGCTGCCAACCGATACGCTCAATCCACTCGCCCAGCCGTTCCCAATCCTTGCCGCCTTCCTTGTAGGCATTGAGGATGCGACGCACCGCTTCGGAAACCTCCGGCCAGCGGGGCGGATTGTTCGGGAGACCCCATACCGCCAATTTCATGAAAGCGGGCGCGGAACGGGCATTGGACATCTTGCCCCCCACCCAGATGGAAAGGGAATCGGTTTGCGAGTCGCGAATTTCCATACTGGGGCATTGACCATGGCAGGCACCACAGTACATGCACTTTTCCTGGACAACCTCCAGACTCTCCTTGCCGTTGACAACCGCCGGACGAATGGCCGCCGCCGGGCAGATGGCCACCACCTTGGGCAACTCGCAGATCTGCATGTTGTCGTGGTTGATCCGAGGCGCATGGTGATGCTGGACGATGACGGAGAGATCCCCATGGCTCGCACAGTTGATCTGGCAGCAGGAGGTCGAGAGATGGACCCGGTTGGGAAAATTCTCGTTCTTGAACTCATCAATCAGGTCATCCATCAGGGCTTTCACCGCACCCGCCGCATCCGTGCCCGGCAGATTGCAGTGCAACCAGCCCTGGGTATGGGCAATGTTGGAGACCGAGGGACCGGTGCCACCGACCGGCCAGCCCAGGTCATGCTCCACCGTGTGGATCAATGCATCCAGATCACCCTTCTTGCCCAACAAAAATTCAATGTTGGATCGGGTGGTGAACCGGACGAAACCCTGACAGTATTTATCTGCAATGTCGCACACTTTCCGAACAGTATCGGCCGACATGGTCCGGGGGGATCCGGCCCGCACGGTGTACAACTTGTCCCCGTTTTTGGCGACATGCACCAGTACACCGGGGCGCAGCCGTTCATGATAATCCCACTTGCCATAGTTTTTGGCCATCAGTGGATGGAGGTATTTGGTATAATCAGGCGCACCCTGATCTCTCGGCGCCATAGGCTTGTCGCTCATTGTCTTTCAATCTCCCAAAATTTTGAAGTCTAAGGTGAGAAGTCCGTAACGGTTCAATCGGCGGTCTCAGGCCCCTCGGTTTCCCGATTCCATACCTTCGGATCGTGGACCCGCTCACCACCAAAACGGGCGGGAGCCAGTTCCTCAAACTTGATGTAGGGAGAGGTGCGGGTCCGCAAGATCATGCGGGGATCCGGTTCCAGACCAACGCCATCCAGAAAGGCCGCGAAGCCGACCCGGGCAATAAACTCGCCGATACGCTCGTGGTCCATGCCGTTGTCGTTCCAGAATTCCCAAACCCGTTCGATGAACGCCTTGAGATTTTCCATATCTTCATCGGTTTCCAGCTTCATGAAAGGCACCAGCATAATGCCCATGGTGTCACCGATCTTCAGGGTGCGATGACCACCGACCATGATGGTCACACCACGATCTTTACCCGGTTTCAAGGCCCTGTGCATGACATTGATGCAGTGCATGCAGCGGACGCATTCCTCATCATCCACCTTGAGCTTTTTGCCCTTGACCGAGAGGCAACGGGTGGGGCAACGGGTGAGGACATTGTCAATCAGGTATTCCATCCCCTTCTCTTCGATAAACTCGGCCACTTTGTCCTGGTCAACCTGCATGGGACCACGCCAGGTACCGATGATCGGCATATCCGAACGCAACGAGGCGTTGCTGCAATCGTTGCCGCAACCGGAGAGCTTGAACTTGAACTTGTAGACAAATTCGGGACGGTGGAGCAACTCGACAAAGGTATCGGTGAGATATTTGGTCACCTTCATGGTGTCGTAGCAGGCCATTTCGCACCGGGCCTGTCCCACACAACACTGCAAGGTGCGCAGGGCGGCCCCGGACCCGCCGATGTCCCAACCATCGTGCATCAGGTCTTCCGCCACATTCATCGAGCCTTCATCGTCAAAGCCCAGCAGCAGAATGTCGCCGGTCATGCCATGGAATTGCAGGATACCCGCGCCGTGACGCTCGGCGGAATCCGCCAGGTTGCGCAAGGATTCGGTGTTGTAGACCCAGCCGGGTGGCTCAATGACACGAACCGTATGAAAGTTGGCCAGTGCCGGATACTTGTCTGCCTTTTCGGAGACCCGGGCAATCACCCCACCGCCATACCCTGGAACATTGATGATCTTGCCCAACCAATAATTCCACTTGTTCTCGTAGGACTCCTCCAACTGGTTGAGAAGCTGCACAATCTGCGGCCTCTTTTTGGAGTACTCCTTGAGATCCTTCACAAAACTGGGCCATGGACCCGACTCCAACTCATTCAGCATGGGCGTGTTCAACGCCATTCCCTTGGAACTGTCTTCGTTGCTCATGCGACACTCCTTGACGAGAGGTTTTCAAAGTACAAACCAACAACCGGATGGATGCCATCGTGTGGATTGCCCAGCACACCCATAGGGGGCTGAAACGATCGGTCCGCTCATTCTAAACAGAGAGCGCGATCCACACAATCAGAAAATAATGAAATTCTAATATATTTACCAAAAATTTTTTTTATGGGTCAATCAGTGGCACGGCGGACGCTCTCCACTTGGCGGAGGAAGCTAGCACTTTTTCCAACGGAACGCCAGTCCCGGTTATCATCCTTGACCATTTTTTTTGCGGAATCCTGTGCTCTGATCGTGGCCCGCAAAAACCACCACCGCCCCGCCTCGGAGGGAGGGGGGCGGTGGGCCTTCAGACCGGTGGATGGTTGGGGGGTGGCCGTATGGAGGAGGGGATGGTGGCCGGTTCTGGTGGATCATCCACCGCCAGAGGTGCCGGCATTCAGCAGTTTCAGCAGGATTTGCGATTGCATGTTGGCCTGGGCCATGATGGCCACACCCGCCTGTTGCCGAATGTTGTTCCGGGCCATGTCCGATATTTCCGCCGCGAAATCGGTGTCCATGATGCGGGAACGGGCATTGGTATTACCCAGGGCGAGGGAGTCGAGGGAGCTGACAATGCTGGTCAAACGACTTTGCATCCCGCCCAGCGATGCGCGCATCAAGGCCACGGAGTTCATGGCGATGTCGGCGGCGATGATGGCGGCACTGGCGGAGCCAGCCGTGCTGACGTTCAATTTGGAACCGCTCACCCCCAATCCCAGTTGTTGCAGACTGGCACCGGTAATGGTCATGGTCAACGGGCGACCGTTGGGATCCACCTGCACATCGGCGGCAAAGGCACCGTTCAGGGGTGTCTGGCCGAAGATCGAGGTGGCTGTGGCGAGACGACTGATCTCGCTCACCAACTGCTTGACCTCCGCGCGCGAGCCTAGCCGATCGTTGGCCGTTGCGGTGGTGGTGTTGGCACCCACAGCCAGATCCCGGATCGTTTGCAGGGCATTGGTTGTCTCGGCCAGGGCGGCATCCGCCACCTGAATCAGCGATAACGCATTATTGGCATTTTGCTTGGCCGCCGTCGCTCCGCCGATCTGGGAGGTCATCCGCATGGCGATGCCCACCGCACTGGGTCCATCACCGGCGGAATTGATCTTGATCCCGGAGGCCAGCCGTTGGAAATTTTGGAACAGGGCACTGTTCACTTTGTCCATCGCTTGCCGGGTCATCAGTGAGGTGGTTGCGTTGTTGATGGAAATGGTCATGGTTGGAACTCCCTTCTATGGTGAAGTGCATAAACCCATGTGCGATGGGATAGTTGATTTTTACCGTACAAAAGAGCCGTTCGTGGATCTCTCTTGCCGGTATTGAAGGCCGGAATGGCCCGGACTGTCAAGAAAAATATCTGCATTAACAGGCAGTTTATTATTGTGTTTTGGACGTTTTTTTCGAGGGTGGTTGATTTTTGCTTGTGATGGTTGATTTTATCCGTCGGTGCCCGTTCTGCCATTCGGTTTTTGGGCGGAAAAGGGGCCTCATTTTGGCCGTGTGGGGGGGGATGGGGGCCGGATCGGACTTTTTTGACCGGAAAGGGCTATGTCAGAGGATGGCAAAGGGCCTTTTTTGGGCCGACAGACGGCCATTTTTGACCGGAATTTTTCGCTAATGCCCCCCTCTTTTTGACCGATAAAGGAGATGTAAGGTTGTGTCTGACCGTTTGTGCCCTTCTGCTCTCCCCTCCCCTTTCCCACCCATCGGTTCTCCCCCCCCCCTCCTTGACCGCCTGGCCCTTCCGTTGGCGGGTGCTGCGGGTGTATCGTTCTGCCTTTACGTGGCGACCAGAAGGAAGGAGAATGGGACGCCTGTTTGTGGGTAGTGTTGTCACTGACCATCGAGGAGAGAAAATGTCTGTGTCAAATCCATCTCTTTCCCCTGAACGGATTCTGGAGAAGGCCATGGAATCCGAGATGATTTCCGTCGAGCAATTGCACTGTGTATTGCAGAATCCCCCGCCCCATGTCGTCCTGCTGGATGTACGTACCCCCGTGGAACACCGGCAAGGGGTCATTCCCGGTTCTGTCCTGTTTCCCTGCGACCACGATCTGGAAAACTTGCAAAACACGGCCATTTTTGCGGAGAGTTTTCGCGCCCGGTTTCGCCCCGAAGACTTTGACCCAACCCGGCAATACATTTTGATCTGCCGCACGGGACCGAGGACGGCTATTGCGCTGGACATTTTTTTGTGTTACAATTTGGCCGCTTGTGAACTGTTGGGGGGAGTGAGCGAATGGCAACAAAAAGGGTTGGCCTTGCAAAGGCCAAATTCCGATACCACATAGTTTTGGAGAGTCCGTGTGCGTAAAAAAATAATTTTACCGATTGCCTGTCTGTTTTCCGGCGCGTTTCTGCTGACGGCAGCGGTTGTCCAGGCGGAAGACCTGTTGCAAATTTATACCCTGGCGGTGCAACATGATGCGGGTCTGGCGGTGGCCGGGGAGAAAAAGGCGATGGGGATGGAGGCGGTTCCGCAAGGTTTGGCGGCCCTGCTGCCCAGCAGTGCGTTGACCATGCAGCACAGTGCCGTGCAACTGCACGATCCGGTCAGCAGCCGGTACAATACGGACGGCTATACCCTCACACTGCAGATGCCCGTTTTTCACTGGGAAAATATCAAGGGCTACGAAAAATCCAAGAAGGAAGAGAAAAGGGCACTGGTCGAGTATGCGGCCTCCGAGCAGGAACTGATGATGCGCTCGGTCAAGCTCTATTATGATGCCCTGCTGGCCATGGATACCCAACGGTTGGCCCTGGCCGAAAAGGAGTCCATGGCGCAGCGGTTGGCCTATACCAAGGCCCGTCTGGAGGTGGGCACCGCCGTGATGACCGACCTGCACGATGCCCAGGCGGCCTTTGATCTGGCGGAGACCGGTGTCATTACGGCGGAGGATCAACGGCAGGCCCGTCTGGAGGCCCTGGGAGAGGTGGTGGGTCGGCCCATCACCGAACTGGCCCCCCTGAAGGAGGAGATTCCGCTGATCAAGCCGGATCCCGACGCCATCGACAGTTGGGTGCAGACGGCCCAGACCGACAATCTGGCCCTCAAGTTGGCGGTTCTGGACCGGGAGATTGCCGAAAGCAACGCCCAGGCGGCACTGGCGGGTCATCTGCCGGGGGTGGATCTGGTGGCGGCCCATAATTATGCGGACAACGGGGATATGCCTGCCGCGATTGGGGGGGGCTTTTCGGTGCGCAGTGACTCGCTCACCGTGCAAATGACGGTGCCTTTGTATGCGGGGCAGGGGGTCTCCTCGAAGGTACGGCAGGCCAAGGCGGCCCACAGCATGACCCAGGAGGCCGAGGATCTGGCCCGTCGTCAGGTGATACGGCAGACCCGGGATGCCTATCGGGGCGTGGTGGCGGCCATTGCCCAAATTCAGGCCACGCGCCAGGTGTTGCGCTCTTCGCAAAGCAGTCTGGAGGCCACGGAGGCGGGCTACGAGGCGGGTGTGCGCACCATGACCGATGTGGTGGCCTCCCAGCGCGAGTTGTTCCGTGCCAAACGGGATCATGCCCAGTCCCGGTATGCCTATATCCAGCAATCGCTGGGATTGAAATATGTCGCCGGTCTGCTCTCTGCTCAGGATCTGCAGGCCATCAACGCCTGGAATCGCAACGGCACCCGCGACTGAGTTAAGCGGTCGCCCCCCATTCGTCATCGTGAGGTTACAGCATGGCAAAGAGTTCATCATGGTTCTGGTCGGCACTGTTCATGACCGTTTGGCCCTGGGGCGGTTCGGTCCTGGCGGAGGGTGTCCTGCCCTTTGCCACGGATGCGGTGGTGGAGCGGGCGGTGCCCAGCGAATTGGTCCTGGAGGGGACGGTTGAGGCCGTCAATCTGGCGACCGTGACGGCCAAAACCAGCGGCACGGTCACGGAGATCAATTTTGACGTGAACGATTTTGTCAAGGAGGGGACGGTCCTGTTGCGTTTCCAGGGCAAGGTCAATCAGGCGGGACTGCTCCGGGCCAAGGCGGGACTGGCGGGGGCGGCGGCCAATCTGGTGCGGGCCGAGAAGGAGTACCAGCGTCTCACCACCCTCTTCGAGAAAAAGATGGTCACGGCCTCCCAGATGGATCAGGCCAGGGCCAGCCTGGAGGCGGCCAAGTCCGGGGTGGATGCCGATCAGGCCCAGGTCACAACGGCCAACGAGAGCGTCTCCGACACCGTGGTGCGCGCCCCCTACAGTGGATATGTGGTGAAGCGATTCATCCAACTGGGTGAGACGGCCAATGTGGGCACCCCCCTCTTTACCGGCATGTCGCTGGACAGCCTGCGGGTGCAAACATCGGTGCCCCAGTCCTGGATGCCGATGGTGCGTGCCCACAACCAGGCCGATGTCCTGCTGGATGGCAACAAACGGGTGGCCGCGAAATCATTAATCTTTTTCCCCTATGCCGACGAGAAGAGCCATGACTTTAATGTCCGGCTCCAGTTGCCATCGGGTCTGGAGGGGGTTTTCCCAGGGACGTTGGTCAAAACCGCCTTCAAGGTGGGGGAGGAGAAACGTCTGTTGATTCCGGGGGCGGCCCTGGTGCGGCGGGGAGAGTTGACGGCGGTGTATGTGGTGAATGACCAGGAGGTGATTTTGCGTCCGGTCCTGGCGGGTGTCACGCGGGCGGATGGCTGGATTGAACTGGTCTCCGGTCTGCATGTGGGAGAACGGGTTGCGCTCGATCCGATTCGGGCGGGTCAATATCTCCAGACCAAACGGATGGGTGGCGCGTCATGAGTCAGCAACAGGAGCTGGGTATCGCGGGCGGACTGGCCAAAAAATTTCAAAACTCGGAGATCACCCCTCTGCTGGCCCTGGTGGGCTTTTTGCTCGGTCTGTTTGCCGTGCTGATCACCCCCAAGGAGGAGGAGCCGCAAATTTCGGTCACCTTTGCCAATGTGTTCATCCCGTTTCCGGGGGCCTCCGCCAGGGAGGTGGATCGGGTGGTCTCGGTGCCCGCCCAGCAGATTCTTTCGGAAATTGACGGGGTGAAAAATATTTATGCCGTCTCCCGTCCGGGGATGTCGGTCCTGACGGTCCGTTATGAGGTGGGGGAGAATCGGACCTCGGCCATTTTGCGCATCTATAATGCCATCTTTTCCAACCAGGATTTTTTGCCCCGCAATCTCGGCGTTGGCCAACCGCTGGTCAAGCCCAAGGGGATTGATGATGTGCCCATCGTCACCTTGACCCTGTGGTCGGACAAACCGGACCGGACGGTGGCCGATTTGACCCGGATCTCCCACAGTCTGGAGTCCGAGTTGAAGCGGGTGCCGGGCACCCGCGATGTGTACACCATCGGTGGGCAGCAACGCATCGCCCATGTCCTGCTGGATCCGCAAAAATTGTCCGGCTACGGGATTGTCCCGGCCGATCTGGAAAACGCCCTGGGCGGAGGCAACTTTTCCCGCGATCTGGGCAGCATCGACCAGAACAATCGTTCGATACCGGTGCAGGCGGGGGTCTTCATGAGCACCGCCGAAGAGGTCGCCGATCTGGTGGTGGGTTTTCACAATGGGACGCCGGTCTTTCTGCGTGATGTGGCCGAGGTGCAGATGGAGACGGGCCAGCCGGAGACCTATCTCTGGTTCGGGACCGGTCTGGGGGCGGACAAAAAGGGGATCGTGCCACGGGGTGAATTTCCGGCGGTCACCCTGGCGGTGGCCAAAAAATCCGGCACCAATGCCGTGGCGATTGCCAAAGGGGTGATCGACCAGATTGGCCAACTGCGTGCCCATCTCATCCCGGACGATGTCCAGGTGACCGTCACGCGGGATTATGGGGTGACCGCCGATGCCAAGGCCAGCAAGCTGATCGGAAAACTGGCCTTTGCGACCTTTTTTGTCGTGCTCCTGGTCTTTATCGCCATGGGTTGGCGGGAGGCCATCATTGTCGGTGCCGCCGTGACCCTCACCCTGGCGTTGACCCTGTTTGCCAACTGGGCGGTCGGTTTTACCCTGAACCGGGTATCGCTCTTTGCCCTGATCTTTTCCATCGGTATTCTGGTGGATGATGCCATCGTGGTGGTGGAAAACATTCATCGCCACATGAGCCTCAGCAAAAAGGGCCTGCTGGAGATTATCCCGGAGGCGGTGGGCGAGGTGGGGGGACCGACCATTCTGGCCACCTTTACCGTGATTGCGGCCCTGTTGCCCATGGCGTTTGTCACGGGCCTCATGGGGCCTTACATGAGTCCCATCCCGATCAATGCCAGCATTGGCATGATGCTTTCCCTGATGGTGGCCTTTGTGGTCACCCCCTGGTTGGCCTACAAGGGGTTGCGCTCGGTGGCGGCCCATCATCAACACGCGGCGGGGGGCGGGGAGGAGGTCTCCGGGGGGGTGTTGCGCTTTTTCACGCGCGTCTATCGCCCGTTCATCATCAGCCCCCGTTTTATGGCCAACCAACTGCTGTTGGGTCTGCTCATCCTGGTTTTGATTGCGGGTTCCTTGTGGCTGGCGGTCAATCGCAGTGTGGTGATGAAAATGCTCCCCTTCGACAACAAGTCGGAGTTTCAGGTGGTGGTCGATATGCCGGAGGGGGCCACCCTGGAGGAGACGGCGGGGGTGGTGCGTCATCTGACCGCTTATCTGGCGACCATTCCAGAGGTGACCGATTATGAGGCCTATGTGGGTACCTCGTCGCCGGTGGGATTCAACGGACTGGTGCGGCAATATTATATGCGCGCGGGGAACAATGTGGCGGATATCCAGGTCAATCTGACCGACAAGCACGACCGTACCCGCAAGAGCCATGAGATTGCCCGTGCGGCCCGCACCCCCTTGCAAGAGATTGGTTTGGCCCTGCGGGCCAATGTCAAGGTGGTGGAGGTTCCACCGGGGCCGCCGGTCCAGTCTCCCCTGGTGGCGGAGGTGTACGGTCCCGATTATGACGGGCAGATCCGGGTGGCCCAGGCAGTGCGGCAGGTCTTTGAAAAAACAAAGGATATCGTCGATGTAGACGACAGCATTGAGGCCCCCTCCGAGCGGTGGATCATCGATGTGGATCGCCAAAAGGCGGCGTTGCTGGGGGTTTCCCAGAAGGCGGTGTCGGATCTCCTCGTGACCGCCCTGCATGGGATGGAGGTCTCTTTTCTCCATCGGGAGGATGTCAAATTTGCCGTTCCGATCCGCATGGAACTGCCCATCGCCACCAAGGCGGATCTGACGGCGATTCTCTCCCTGCGGATGAAGAGTGCCACGGGTGCCCTGGTGCCCCTCTCGGAGGTGGCGACGGTGCGGACCGCTCCCCTGGAGAATGCCATCTATCACAAAGATCTGGTGCCGGTGGTCTATGTCACCGGGGATATGGCTGGGCCGTTGGACTCACCCCTCTACGGCATGGTGGAGATCATCCAGGCCGTGAAACAGTTGACGGTGGAGGGGGGGCAGGCGATTGTCCAGAAATTTATCGAACAGCCAAAAACCCCCTATCAATACAGCGTCAAGTGGGATGGGGAGTGGCAGATCACCTATGAGACCTTCCGCGATATGGGGATTGCCTATGCGGTCGGTCTGCTGATGATCTATCTGCTGGTGGTGGCCCAGTTTCAATCCTATCTGGTGCCCTTGATTATCATGGCCCCCATTCCGTTGACCATCATCGGCGTCATGCCGGGCCATGCCCTCCTGGGGGCGCAATTTACCGCCACCTCGATGATCGGCATGATCGCTTTGGCCGGGATTATCGTCCGCAACTCCATTCTGCTGGTCGATTTTGTCAACGAGGAGGTGGCCAGCGGGATACCGTTCCGGGACGCGGTGGTCCGGGCCGGGGCGATTCGTTCCAAGCCGATCATCCTGACCGGTCTGGCGGCCATGCTGGGGGCCTTTTTCATCCTGGATGATCCCATCTTTTCCGGGTTGGCCATCTCCCTGATCTTTGGCATTTTCATCTCGACCATCCTGACCTTGTTGGTGATCCCCCTGATGTATTACACCCTGATGCGCAACCGCATGGGCACAACGGCGGGCCACGGGGGAGAGGGCAAGGGGGGCGTCCACACATGAATCTGACGACGGAACAGCACGATGCGGTGCGGCAGTCCATCGCCAACTTTCGGGATGCCATGGATGTGCGCAGCCGTCTGAATCTGCGGGTGGCCATCCGGGTGACGTCCATCTTGCGGGTGGGGATGATCAGTCTGGGGGTGGTGGCGGTCATCTTTTTGCTTTTGTTGCTGATGCTGACCTCCAAGATCACCTACATGATTGACGTGATCAACACCATGAACAGCCAGTTCACCTCCATGTCCAAGGATATGGGAGAGATGCGGGGTGTGATTGTGCAGATGGATCAATATATGGCCACCATGCCGGTGATCGTCCAGGAGGTGGATGGGATGAAGGGGACGGTCACCGCCTTGAATGGCCACATCAATAATATTGCGACCCGTATGGAGGTGATTGACAAGGGGTTGACCAGCATCACGAACAATGTGGGCAACATGACCGCCACTTTTCGGGTGATGGATGGTTCTGTCAACCGGATCGATTCGGATGTGCACCGCATGTCTCGCCCCATGAAATTGTTCAATTCCATCTCACCGTTTCCGTAAATCGGCCAATTGGTTGGCGTTGTTGGGCAGGAGAAAAGTGCGTGGATCAAGATCAGGAAATTCAGGCCACCCTTGACCTGATGGTACAGACCCTCGGCAAGTTTGATGCCGATATGGCGGCCATCGACGTGATGGCCGCCAGAATTGGCAAACGGACGACCCGGTTGATCCGGGTGGTTTTGACCGTGCTGGCGGGTTGTGGAGCGGTCATCCTGTTTCTGGTGGCGGATCTGACCGGCAACATGAGCACCATGATTGAGAGCATGAACACCATGTACAATCATTTCGGATTCATGTCAAAAAACATGCACACCATCACGGATTCGGTCACCCATATGGGCCAGAATATTCAGGGCATTCCGAAGATTGCCGACTCCATGAAACAGATGAATGGGGATGTGAAGGGGATGAATACCTCGGTGGCCGGGATGACCCATAACATTCAATCCATGGAGCACAACATTGGCCTGATCGATGGTGGGGTGTGGGAGATGAGTCGGCGGTTCAATTCGGTGACCGGGGCGGTCAACCATATGAATTATAATGTCAATCAAATGGCCAGACCGACGGATATGATGGGTCCGTTGGGATGGTGATTTCCTCCTGAGGAGGCGGTGTCTCCTCTCCTCCTTGTTTACCCGGTATTGCCTGTCCAGGTGGCTATTCAGTACCCACTACCTCAATAATTTTACA
>CAIWLA010000360.1 GCA_903913345.1 uncultured Magnetococcales bacterium
AGAAGATGCGGCAACTGACCATGAGTGTGCGGTTGGTATTTGACTACCTCCATATGACGCAAAACACCTGTCGCGCTACCGTTTCGTAGCTTCACTGGTCGAGAACAAATTTACCGTGGGCAACATCCCGTCCGGCCAGCCGGGCAGGGCGGTGGAGGTCATCTCGCGCCGTTCTCCACAGAGAGCGTTCGCCAACTTCGCTATTTACAATTCCTCACGATGCTGGCAGAATTGTTTCGTTTGTCTTGGCCATGATCGCCCGGATGCCGTCATCTTCCCGATGTTCGGATCTCTACTCAACGGAAAGTGATGCCCCTCATGAACACATCCGGTAATCCCATTATCGAACTGCGCGGCCATTGGGTGCAGAATGTCTTTCAGACGGTGGACTCATTTGAACAATCTTTCCTCCTGGAGATGGACAGCAGGACAGACCTTTTATCCACCATTCAGGCAAAACTGATTGTGATTTTGATGGCCTTGGCGCGCTTTTTTTTGATGTTGTACCAGTATATTGCCATGGTGCGTCCCCTGTTTGGTTTCCAGGATGAGGTGACGCTCCGGTTTTACAAGGAGCACATCGACCTGTACATCGATGGCACACGGTTCTTTGTCCCCACTCCCCAGGAACAGCAGAAAATTGCCTGGCACAATACCTCCGTGCGGGGAAAGAGGGTCTCTGTCCTGCTCTTTTTCAAGAGGTGCCATCTCTTTATCACCCATGGCGAGTCGGGATCCCGGATCATCGACCTCGGTCCCATGCCGGAGGCGGAGTTCCGGCAGTTGGTCGAACGTCTGAAGGCCTTTGCCAGTTCATCCGTCATTCGCCAACAGGTTGCCACCGCCAAACCATACCGGTTCCGTGCCGAAGGCTTGAAAATGTTGGCACTGGCCATGTTCGGTATTTTGATGATCATCGGCGTGGGTCTGGTGGTGACGTTGTATGGACCGCAATTGTTGAAATGGTTCCAGTCCGAATTCCATTCGGAGACGGAAAAATCCGCCGAGGCGGTCAAATCGGCGGCGGACGATGGGCAAAAACAAAAGGTGGAAGAAGACTTTGCCTTCATGACCGACCTGGAGGCCAAATATCGGCAAACGCTCCTCACCGATCCCGACAACCTGGAGGCCAAAGAGGGATTGCGCCTGCTGGCGGAACAGTATGTCGGTCTGGCGCGCAAGGCCGGTGAGGATCAGGCCTGGAACAAGGCCGACGGATTTTTGATCCGGGCCGAACAGATCGAGCCAACCCTGCCCAGCATAGAACCGGCACGGGAAAAGATCCGGCTTGCCCGTGAACGGGCCATGGGCACCCGGATGGTTGCTGCGGGGGCATCGTCCCCATCCAAACCGGTCAAACCGACCCCCCCGAAGGAGAAAAATTATGGGTGGCTGGTGGACAACAAGGATGGCACGGTGACCGATACCCGATCTGGACTGATGGGGTTGAGGATATCCTGTTTTGACAAAGATCCATGGGAACAGTCCATGGCGACCGTTGCCCACCTGGCGGATGGCCAGTGCGACCTGGCGGATGGGTCTGCCGAAGGGGATTGGCGGCTGCCGACCAAAGAGGAGCTGCCCAATCTGGTGGAATGGGAAAAGAGCGGCCGGTTTGCCGTGGAACCGGGTCGCCGTTATTGGTCGGGCACCACCCATTTCGAGGATGATGCCTTCGCCTGGTTTGCGGATCCCAAAAAGGGTTTTGTGGATCGCGAACGGAAAAACAGCAGCCATCATGTATGGCCGGTACGCAATAAGGCACACAACACATCACGATAAGTTGCGCCGGAGGCGGATAGTGTGCCAATCTTGTAGCCCTGTGGTGTCGGGCAGCAGACGGGCGGTTTTTGCCTTGGCCAACGCAATGGGGACCATGGAGCAATGAAACTTAAGGAGGCGTATTGAATGGCGGTCATCTTGAACGTATCTCCATCGGAAAAATTGTTGCAATTTCGAGCTATAGTGAGGGTTGTCTCCAAGACCCATGCCGGGACGATGCCGAATCAGGTGCGGCAGATTTTGTTGCAGGAGGCGGAAAATCTGGAGCTGGATCCCATGGATGTGCGCCGGGTATTGGGCATGTACAGTTTTGCCCAGGAGTCCTGGGATCGGTGGGTCACCGTGACAGAAAACAAGCTGCCCCGCTGGAAGGTGTTGCCCAATCAACCCGAACTGGGCACCTATTGGCGGGATCTGCGTACCGAGATGGAATTCATCTGGGTGCCCGGCGGAGAGTTTGAAATGGGTAATCTGTTTGGCGGAGGATTCGGCAACGAAAAACCGGTACACGAGGTGGCACTGAGTGGCTTTTGGCTGGGTCGATATCCGGTGACCCAGGAAGAGTGGGTCAAGGTGATGGACAGCGAACCCCTCTATCGCAAGGAAGGCGCGCGTTATCCCGTGGAGAAGGTCTCCTGGGAGGATGCCCAGGCGTTTATCAAACGGATGAATGCGGATGAGGAGGATCGTTTTCGTCTGCCAACGGAGGCGGAGTGGGAGTATGCCGCCCGCAGTGGGGGCCGACGGGAGGAGTATGCGGGGGGCAATGAGGTGGATCAGGTGGCCTGGCACAGCAAGAACAGTGGCGGGGTTGTCCACCCGGTGGGCACGAAGGCACCCAACGGTTTGGGGTTGTATGACATGAGTGGCAATGTCCTGGAGTGGTGTGAGGATTGGTTTGACGAAGAGTATTACAAGAAAGTCCCCTCGGCCAATCCAAAAGGACCGCCCAAAGGATCCTACCGGGTGTTGCGCGGTGGCAGTTGGGACAGTGCCCCCAATTATGTCCGTACTGTGGCGCGCAACTACTGGGAACCCGACAACCGTGATTTTTACACGGGGTTCCGTCTGGTCAGAAACGTCGCGTGACGGCGAAGAGGGGGCGGGAATCCGGGTGGTCCCTGGACCCCTGAAAAAGCGGTGTGCATGGGGTGGACAGGTGGCGGGTGGGATCTGTCGATGGATGCTGGAACAAGCCAGCGGTTGAATGGAATGGGTGGGGGTGGTGTGTGGCCACCTTTCGGCGCGTCCGGTGGGTTTTACTCTTGGGCTGAAACGTTATGAAGAGCACGATCCTTTTGGTCGATGATGAGGATGTCAATCTGGAACTCCTGCAAGGGTTGCTGAAGGATGACTATACCCTCGTGTGTGCCAAAAACGGCCCAAAAGCCCTGGCGTTGGCCACCCAGAAGCCGGATTTGATCCTGTTGGACATCATGATGCCGGGCATGGATGGGTATGATGTCTGTCGGCGTTTGAAGGCGAACGAGCAGACGAAGGATATACCGATCATCTTTGTCGCCTCCAAGCGGGAGATGGCCGACGAAATCGATGGCTTGAAGATTGGTGCGGCGGACTATATCGCCAAACCGATCACGGCCCTTGAGGTCAAGGCACGGGTCAAGGCCTATCTGGCGTTGCGGGCGGTGGACAAGCCGGACCAGAACGATGGTATCGGGTGTCCCGTTTGCCGTGCCATCCAAACCCCCGTCGACGAGATGGTCCAAAGGACGGATGCCCTGATGAAGGAGGTCACCCTCTCCGTCGAACAGAGAAAATCCTTGCTGGTCATACGCAATAACGGTTTTCATGCCCAGTGCATGCTCAATCTTTCCCTGGCTCTGCCGCCCATGGAAAAAGGCAGCTATCCCCTGAAGCCGGTCAATCTCGATCTGTTGTCGCTGATTCGCACCGTTCGCGCCTATTTCGAATCGCGCATTCGCACCAAGGGATTGACCCTCAAGATACAACTCCAGAACCAAACCGATGCGGAGAAAAACGCCTTTTTTGTGCGTGGCGAAAAAATGTTGAGCTATTCCCTGTTGGCCAACCTGATTGATCGGGCCATAGAGGCCTCCCCGAAAGATCAGACCTTGACCATCTCCATTGAAGATTCCGGAAAAAACGGGATTGTCCGGATCTGCGACCTGGGGACGGTGCCAGCCGAGATTCGTGAATCGTTTTTTTCCAAGGAGAAGACCTCTGGCCAGGGGACAGGCCCTGGACCAGGGGCCTATGCCGCTCGACTGATTACCGAAGCCCAGGGGGGCAGGATTCGGATGCGAACCGATGAGACAAAGGGGACGGAAATTGTCTTCTCTGTTCCCAAAGGGGAAGCGGACGAATGACAGACGTACCGGAGATACGGGCACCTTGAGCAATCAGGAGGTGTTCATTGCAGGTGGCGGGATGGTGAAATGAGCAAAGACAAGATACTCGTCATCGATGATGAGTCGCTTATTTTCGACTCGATCGAGGATACCTTGGCGGATGAATATCAACTGTACTACGCCGAAAACGGCGAGGTAGGTCTGCGTCTGCTGGCGGAACATCGGCCCATTCTGGTCATCCTCGATATTCGTATGCCCGTCATGGACGGTTTCGAATTCTTGAAACAGGTCGGCACCTCTCCCGACAATCCCTATTCGGTCATCGTCCTCTCTGGACATGCGGCGGGTGCGGAGATCGGTGCCTGTTACGCCATGGGCATTACCGCCTTCCTGCGGAAACCGTTCAACGTGTTTGAACTGAAAGGGTTGGTCAAGCAGTGCATCGCCGCCAAGAAACAGTACCAGTCGCTGTTTCATGAGAGGCAATATATACGCGCCCTTTTCGATTACTCCATGGATGTCATTGTTGTTATCGATAACGCCTTCCATCTGATCGATGCCAATCCGGCGGCGGAGGAGCTGTTTGGTTATGACCTGGTGGAGCTGAAAGGGTCGCCGTTCAATAATCTGTTTGCCCGCGCGGCACAGTTTGAGGCGATCGATGCCTTTCTCTCCACCGGAACCGCCTTTTCCGATGAGATTATGGTGCGCCCGAAAAGGGGGGAGCCTTTCCCCCTGGTTCTCAAACTGGCGGTCTTGCACGATGCCTCTGGCAATCCCATCGATGCCATGGTTGGGGAGGAGAGTTCCTGGGGTTGGGCCACGGCGACCATGTTGTTGACACGACCCGGAGACCGGACATGACCATGCTGATTCTGCCTTTCCCCCCATTCTGATGAACTCTCCGCGCTGGTTGGTTCTCCTCGCGGTGGCCCTTTTCCTCTCTTGCCCCGTCCTGGCGGAGGCGGGGCGGTCAGTGCGGGTGGGTGTCTATCAAAACCGTCCCGGCGTCTTCATGGCAGAGGATGGCAAGGTCCAGGGGTTTTATATTGATATACTGGAAAAGACTGCCGAAAAAGAAGATTGGAAAATCGATTACGTGCCGGGCACCTGGACGGAAGGGATGGCCCGTTTGGAGAGCGGAGAGATCGATCTTCTGGTGGCCATTGCGCACACCCCGGAAAGGGAGGGAAAGTACCGTTTTAACCGGGAAACCGTCTTTTCCAACTGGGGGCAGGTCTATACCCACAGTCCGGAGATCCAATCCATTCTGCACCTGGAGGGGCGAAAAATCGCCGGGTTGAAGGGCGATATTTACACCATTCGCTTTGGCGAACTCATGAGCAGTTTTCATATGGCCTATCAACTGGTGGAGACAGACGAATACAAGGAGATATTCCAGTTGATTGCCAGTGGGGCCGTGGATGCCGGGGTCATTGCCCGCTCCAACGCCAAGGTCATGGAAAGGGATTATTCGGTCTTTCGCAGTCCCATCGTCTGCTGTCCCATGGAGATACGGTACGCGACATTGAAGGGCAAAAATCAGGATCTGCTGGAGTCCTTGGATCGGGACATCCACCGCCTGAAAGTGAACAAGCAATCTTTCTATTATCAATCCATGGAACAGTGGTTTGGGGATGAGACCCGGACGGTGTTTCCGGCTTGGCTCGGTTGGCTGTTGGCCCTCGTCACGGGCACGGCGGTTTTGCTGACCATTGGCCTTTTCATTCTCCGGCGTCAACGACGCCTCATTGAGGAAAAGTTGGAACGTTCGTATGCCGACCAGCGGGCGATGGAGGTCAAAATGCTCGCCGCATCCAAGTTGGCCACCATCGGGGAGGTGGCGACCGGGGTGGCCCATGAACTCAATCAGCCATTGACCTATATCAGTACCTTCACCCAGAATCTGGAAGTGGCCCTGCAAAATGATACCTTGAATGTCGAAAGAATAAAAAAACGGATTGGCACGGTCAATGAGCAGTTTCGTCGCATTGATGAAATCATCCGTCATCTGCAAACCTTTGGCCGCAAGGAAGAGATCATTGGTGCCAACAGTATGCAAGTCATCCACCTGTCGGAGGTGGTCGAAAAGACCCTGTTGTTTCTCGGCGAGCGGATCCGGTTGCGTAATATTGTGCTGGAAAAACAATTCGATGAAAATGTGCCCCCCGTATCCGGCAACATGACCCGCTTGGAACAGATTTTTATCAATTTTTTTCAGAATGCGATCCATGCCTTGTCCGGTCGGGAAAATGCCACCATCACCATCACCATTGGCCATCTGCCGGGCAACAAAAAGGTTCAGGTGCAGTTTTCCGATAATGGGACCGGCATGGAACCGGAGGTACGGAAAAAAATATTTGAGCCATTTTTTACCACAAAAGGGATTGGTGAGGGGACAGGACTCGGTCTTTCCATCGTCTATGGCATTGTCCAGGAGCATGGTGGGACCATTACTTGCATCTCTGAACCGGGAGTGGGCACCACCTTTGCCCTCCTTTTTCCGGAGAAGAAAGAGTGAAAACCGAACCTCTTCTGTACGAATCACAGGGCAATCTGCTGACTGTTCGGGTCATGCCGGGCGTCTTCTGGCTGCAGATACCTTCGGTTGGCCTCTCCATTCTGTGCGGTTGTCCGGGTGAGGTGGTCAAACATTTGATGCGCCAGGGGCTGATTCGCACCGTTGACAAGGAGGGGGTCACCTGCGAAACCGGTCCCAATGCCATCCTCCTGTCGGAGGTGTTGGTACAGAATGGCGGGTTTGCCAACCTGGCGGAGTTTCCTGTCCTGCAAATGCTCTTTCGTCAGGGGATGGCACTGCCCGGACATCCCAACAATACCGGTGTCAAACCCCTGCTGATTGGCTCTCAGAGCCAGTTGCAGGCACAGATGGAATATATTCATCGGGGCAAATACGGACTGGTTTCCAAAGAGGAGATATTGGCCTGCGGTGTCGATGAAGAGACCGCCGAGACCATGATGAGAATCAAGTTGAAGTTTGCTTTCGGTGCCATTCAGCCCCCGTCAGAGTGCATCGACACCCTGACCGTTGGCAAAAAACCGGTGCCGATCCGCAACGGGGTGACCGTTTCCCGCATCGGTTTCAACCGGTACCGGTTTGCCTTTCAGGGTCGCACGACGGATATTGATCTGAATTTGCCGCCCAACGTCCTGTATCCACTGGCCTATTCATTGGGAAACCACCGCTTTCGTCGGCACTATTTTGCCGTTCTGCATCGGGGCGATGGGGATGGCTGGGACGCCACCCGACCCAGCACGGGATCCGTCCTCATGTTCCAGGGACGTATTTATCTCATCGATGCCGGTCCTGGGGTGTTTTACAATATGCTGGCCCTGGGTATTGATATCAGCGAAGTGGAAGGGATTTTTCACACCCATGGCCATGACGACCACTTTGCGGGTTTGCCCGCCTTGATTCATTCGGATCATCGCCTGAAATATTTTGCCACCCCCCTGGTACGTTCGGCGGTGGCCAAAAAATTTACGGCCCTGATGTCTCTGGCAGAGGAAAAGTTCGAACAGTTTTTTGAAATTTGTGACCTGTCGCTGGACCAATGGAACGACTGTGATGGATTGGAGGTCATGCCCCTCTATTCGCCTCATCCGGTGGAAGACAACCTGTTTCTGTTCCGGGCGTTGGATGTCAAAGGCTATAAAACCTACGCCCATTGGACGGACCTGGCCTCGTATCGGGTCATGGAGGGGATGGTCGGCGAGGGACCGAAGGATGTCCCCGCCTCTTTCATGGCCCAAGTCAAGCAAAACTACCAACGTCCTGCCCACCTGAAAAAGCTGGACATTGGCGGAGGCATGGTTCACGGCCTGGCGACCGATTTTCGCCATGACGTCTCGGAACGATTGATCCTGGCCCATATCGATCGCAAATTGACCACCGAGGAGATGGAAATCGGTTCCGAGGCCTCTTTTGGTGCCCTGGATGTGCTGATAGCCGGGGATCAGGACTATTTGAATCAACGTGCCCTCGTCTGTCTGCAAACCTTTTTCCCGGAGGTCAGAGTCAGTCAGATTCGCATGTTGCTCAATTGTCCCATCATCGAGTGCAATGCGGGCACCATCCTCCATCGTTCGGGAGAGAATACCGGTTATGTGGACATGATTCTGGCCGGGACGGTCGTTTATCTGGAATCCGTATCCGGCACCATGAATCATCTCTCTTTTGGTTCATTCATCGGTGAGGGTGCCCTGTTCAACAAGCGTGAACCGTTGAAGGGGACTTATCGGGCTGCATCGCATTGCAGTATCATCCGTTTTTCCACCGAACTGTTGCAAACCTTCCTGACCAGCAACCGTCTCCTGATCCATATGGAAGGGGTGCTGGACAAGATATGGTTTTTGAGAAAGACCTGGCTGTTTGGTGAGCAGACCACCTTCCTCTCTTTGACTACCCTTTCCCAGGCCATGCGCCCACAATCCATCCCTGCTGGGGTTGAAATGGTCATCCAATCCGAACCGCCATCCGAACCAAGATTGTTGCTGGTGGTGAAGGGAAGGGTCAGGATGTGCGATGGGTCGGGCAAGACTCTGGAGACCATAAAGGTGGGTGAATTTTTTGGCGAACACACCTATTTCCCCGGATCGACGTTTTCTGGGCAATTTCGGGCGGTCGGGGCGGTTGAACTCTATGTTCTGCACCTGCACGATCTGCTGGAAATACCCATTGTGCATTGGAAAATGCTGGAAATTTTTGAAAGACGCCAAAGACGCATCCTCCATGGCAAGGGTGGCTGATGCCGCCTCTGATGGGCGTCAAAAAAACCGTTCCACCGCCATCAATCCCCACACCACACCGACCAGAAGCAGGGCGACAAAGACGGCAGCCGATCCCATATCCTTGGCCTGTCCAGACAGGGGGTGCCGCTCGCTCCCAAAACGGTCGATGGCCGCCTCGATGGCGGAATTGAGCAGTTCCGTGATCAACACCACCAGCAGGGAGCCGATCAGAATAGCGCGCTGGCTGGCATTCTCACCCAACCAGAAGGCTGCGGGCACCATCAGCACCACCAGGCCCAACTCCTGACGAAAGGCCGCCTCGTGCCGCCACGCCGCCCGCAACCCGGCCATGGAATACCCGGTGGCCCGGAAGAGGCGTTGCCAACCGGTCGCTTTGGAAAGAACCTCTGGGGGAGACAGATGGGAAAACATGGACGCAACTCCAGAAAATTTGAGTAAAAAGAGAATAAATAACACCCTCTTCCGATGACCGAAAAAATGCACAAAAGGGCCATTTCCAGCCCATTTTGCACCTTCTCTCCCTTTCCCCGCAACCATTTTTCCGCTAAGGTGGATCCGTTTCGACCCCATTCTGTCCGGTCAGACAGCCGGAAGGGGTGGGGTGGGTGGATTGTTTTGGGTGCACCGGCATGCGTTGACACGCTTGGCTGGCATGTTGCATTCGTTATCTACCCGCAGGGGGGAAGAAACAGGGTCTGTCTCTTTCCAGAAAAACAGTGGAGAAAGCAACGTGGTTATGCGGTATAAAGAAGAAACAGAAGGAGTCTTTCCTTGGCGGGCCATCAAACAATCCTTGCTCCTGGTCACAGCGATTTTTTTGTCCACCATCCTGGTGGTGGCCTTTTCGACGGCGATGCAAAAAGCGACCTACTTTATCAGTCATTCCATTCATTTGTAACATTCGGTATGGCACAGGGTACAGGATGAATGGAGAAGGAGAACATCCGGTTCCCCTGCGGCGGACGTTTGCCATCATTTCCCATCCCGATGCCGGCAAAACCACCCTGACGGAAAAACTGCTCCTGTTTGGCGGTGCCATTCAATTGGCGGGTCGTGTCAAAGCACGGGGACAGCAACGGCTGGCCCGTTCCGACTGGATGAAGGTGGAACAGGAACGCGGCATTTCCGTGACGGTGTCGGTCATGACCTATTCATATCAGGGGCTGACCTTCAACCTGCTGGATACGCCGGGCCATGCCGATTTCAGCGAGGACACCTATCGAACCCTGACGGCCGTTGACTCCGCCATCATGGTGATCGATGCGGCCAAAGGGATTGAAGCCCAGACCCTGAAACTGTTTGAAGTCTGCCGGTTGCGTAACGTGCCCATTATCACCTTCATCAACAAGATGGATCGGGATGGTCGTGATCCCTTTGATCTCATGGATGAAATAGAACAAAAACTGGCGTTGGAGGTGACCCCGGCCACCTGGCCCATCGGCATGGGACGGGATTTTTTGGGCTGTTATGATCTGCTGCGGGAACAGTTGCTGTTCATGGATCGGAGTGACGGGCGCGAGGTGATCCCCGGAGAGAGCTGTTCCGGGTTGCACGATGCCAAACTGGACCGTCTGCTCCCTCCGGATGCGACCAAAACCCTGCGGGAAGAGGTAGAGATGGCGCGTGCCTTGTGTCCACCATTTCAGTTGAACACCTATCGCCAGGGCAACATGACCCCGGTCTTTTTTGGCAGTGCCATCAATAATTTTGGCGTCCGGGAATTGTTGCAGGGGGTCTCTGACCTGGCCCCGTCACCCCGTTTTCAGCCCGCCACGGAGCGTCTGATCGATCCCCTGGAGGAAAAGGTATCCGGTTTTGTTTTTAAGATTCAAGCCAACATGGATCCCAATCATCGGGATCGGGTGGCCTTTGTGCGGCTCTGTTCCGGCCATTTTGTGCGGGGCATGAAACTGCGTCATGTGCGTACCGGAAAAATGTTGACGGTACACAATGCCATGATGTTTTTGGCGCAGGACCGGGGATTGGCGGAAGAGGCCTGGGCAGGGGATATTATTGGCATTCCCAATCATGGGGTATTGCGGATCGGCGACACCCTGACGGAGGGGGAAGAGTTGCACTTTTTGGGCATTCCCAGTTTTGCACCCGAATTTTTGCGCCGGGTTCGGGCCGATGATCCCTTACGGCTCAAACACTTGGGTCGGACCCTGACGCAACTGGGGGAGGAGGGGGCGGCACGGGTCTTCAAGACCGATCTGGGTTCGGATTGGATTATTGGGGTGGTGGGGGGATTGCAGTTTGAGGTATTGACCGACCGGATCCGGACCGAGTACAACATTCCCGTCCATCTGGAGTCAACCGCCATTTATACCGCCCGTTGGCTGGAGGCCGATGATCCGCGTGCGTTGAAACGTTTCGCCGATGCCAATGTGGTCGAAATGGCGCACGATCATGACGGTTGTCCCGTCTTTCTGGCGCGCAACGCCTGGCGTCTGGATAATGCGATCAAGGAGTGGCCGGAGGTCCGTTTTCTCAAGATCAAGGAATAGCCACAAAAAAGCCGGTGCGCACAAATAGAAATTGACTTTTCTTTTCCCTCTCTGGCACTAT
>CAIWLA010000361.1 GCA_903913345.1 uncultured Magnetococcales bacterium
GAACAAAAAAAGGGGCTGAAAGCCCAGATCAGGGCACTCAAGCAGAGTACCAGACGAATCAGAAAAATTGCCAAGCTGGAAAACCGC
This sequence comes from uncultured Magnetococcales bacterium, assembly GCA_903913345.1. Taxonomy (GTDB): domain Bacteria; phylum Pseudomonadota; class Magnetococcia; order Magnetococcales; family Magnetaquicoccaceae; genus Magnetaquicoccus. The sequence goes on from CAIWLA010000361.1 coordinate 88, forward strand.
CTGGACGGTTTGAAACAGGCCACCACAGCGGAATAACGGCACATTCTCCGAACAGCGGGACCGACAGGATTCCCCCGCAGTCCCTCGATTGAATATTACAAGTCGATGATTTTACAACAGAATCAATCGGATTGGCTCGCGGACGGCCTCGCGGACCGTCTCTGGGGCTTTGCCTCCTCCTGGGCAGGAATCTCCTGGTCAATCACGGATAAAATTTTCATTCTGACAAAACCGGGATCAAAATTGGCCAAGTCACAGACCAATTTAAAGTTTGGTCCCCCTTCGCGGAACCAACGCCGGGCCGTCTCTTTCCGAACCGGATTTTCGTTCGACAGGGCGTCATTCAATGCCGTCTCCAGCACCGCCACCCACAGTTTTTGCTCGGCCTCCATCAAAGGGGAAACCCAAAACCCTCGTGAAGATTCCATTGACCACCTCCCTGATCGTCGTGTTGCATCCCCCTGCATGCCACTTGCCTCATCGGATATAAGGCAAACCATGGGCCAAATCGGCCATGCCGTGATACAACGGGGAAAAGCTCGGACAACGGCCTGTAAACACAATGAAAAGGGATAACAACACACTCGATTTTTGTAGAACAAGTTTGGCTCTACCACTGAAATGGTGTTCGAAGGTGAAACTATTTTTTACACTTTGACAGTGCAGTGTAAAAAATTGTTTGATCGTTGAATTGGTAAAAATCGACAAACGATCAATAAAATACCGCGTTGTACCAATATGTTGATGACAAGAACCGGATTCTCTCTTGACAAAATGTGTTGTCTTGCCCAGTCTTTGCAGACTGAAGGTGGTCGTTACAATCTAGGGAATGAAAGATGTGATGCTTACGGGCACTGTGATGGAGAACAACGTCCTGTGGCTTTTATTTGTGAAACCATGACGGTATCATATGATGCGTTCATATAAAAAAATATTGTTGACATGGGTCGATAGGATATCATATGGTACTGCCTATGGCCGTATGTGCTCGTGTGGTTGGGTGTGGGCGACATGAATCCCGACACCCTTCGGCAGTTGATCGCCAACTGTCGCCGAACGGACCGTCGGAGTTTGGGAAGCCCCAGGGAGTGGACCCCTAATCGTGTCAGACAGCCCGGAACGGACAGTTCTGTCTTCACGGAGGCGGGTGCTTGGGAGTTCGTTGCCGAAAAACTTGAGACCGGACACTTTTATGAGGAGATGCGCTTGGATAAGCCAGCAGATGCCCCGGCGGTCGTCATGAAAATTCAACTCGCAGTGGACGTTCCGCTTTTGTACGTGAAGATTCAAATAGGTCCGGGCATTAAGGCCATTGGCCGAAGTTTTCATTATAGCGACCATTATTGATGATTGGGTGAAGCTATGAACCCTCTGACACATGACTCATCGAAAACTCTTCCCGTTGAGTGTTTCTCATGCGGTTCGACCAACGTGTCATCGACGACCGAGGTGGAGCATTTTCAGTACGGAGACAAAGAAGATGTGGCAATGCTGTCCGCATCGGTCCGAGTGCACCACTGTGCATCGTGTGATTTCTCCTTTACAACCGAAGACGCAGCCGAGAGCAGACATGAGTCTGTGTGCCGACACCTCGGCGTACTTACGCCAAAAGAAGTTCGCGAGATACGAGATGTCTACCAACTCAGCCAAGAGGAGTTCTCCAAACTGTCGAAGATTGGAAAGGCTTCTTTGGCCCGATGGGAAGGCGGGCTTCTTATTCAAAACCAAGCCAATGACAACCTGCTTTACCTGCTTACTTTCGACGATAACGTGGCACGCCTGAAAGAGAGAGCGTACCTTCGGAACACGAAAATAACTTTTTCTCCGAAGTATCGGTCTCTCAAAGGAGATGACTTGGCACGATCACAGCGTGAAGCCGAATGGTTTAATCTGTATCCCGCCGCAGAGTGTGTTGGGTAGCCCATGTACGTTGTTACGTTTTATTCCTTCAAAGGCGGCGTAGGCCGATCCATGTCGCTGGTCAATGTGGGTGTACAACTGGCACAAGCGGGCAGGAAAGTCTTGCTGGTCGACTTTGACCTGGAAGCTCCTGGACTTTCGACCTTCTCACTGAAAAAACCGGAAAAAGAGATACAAGGTATCGTCGAATATGTGTCGCGCTATGTTGCAACCGGTGAATCTCCCGATGTGGCACACTTTGTCTATAAATCGGAACAATTTGACAGTGGGGGTTCCCTGTGGGTGATGCCATCTGGCCATCAGGATGACAGTTATTCACATCGCCTCAACTCCCTGGATTGGAAAAAACTCTATTCAGATCAGTCTGGATATTTGTTTTTTGAAGACCTGAAGAGCCAATGGAAGGAAACGATCACTCCTGATTATATACTCGTTGACTCTCGCACCGGTCACAGTGACGTAGAGGGGATATGCACAAGACAACTACCAAACGCCGTCTGCCTACTGTTTTTTCCGAACGAACAAAACCTGAACGGTATCAAAAGGGTCGTCGCAAATATCAACGCGGATAATAAACAGTCAGACCACAAGAAAATTACTGTACACTTTGCCATGTCGAATGTCCCGGATCTGGATGATGAAGACGGCATTAGA
>CAIWLA010000362.1 GCA_903913345.1 uncultured Magnetococcales bacterium
ATCCACCACTGTGCCGGAGACAGTGAGCGCGAGTGCCTTGGCCCGCATCGCCTGGGCCGATCCGGTGATTTCATCGATGGTCTCCCCTTTCATGCGCAGGGCGATCAGATAGCCCCCGATCTGGGCATCACTGGCCAGTCCAGACATGATCTGCTCCATCACCGAGCGCGCCTGCTCCTGGGTCAGTGAGTCCCTGGCGAGCAGTTGGATGATGGCCTCTTGTATATTCATGAGTTGGATCACCGCAAAAAATTGGCCAGCAGGTCGTGGCCGTGTTCGGTCAGGATGGATTCGGGATGAAACTGAACCCCCTGCACCATCCCATTTTTATGCCGCAACCCCATCACCAACCGACCGAAATCCGGGGTTGGCTCGGTCCAGGCCGATATGGCCAGGGTATCGGGCACGGTCTCCTCCGCCACCACCAGGGAGTGATACCGGGTGGCGGTCAAGGGATTGGGCAGGCCGAGAAAAACCCCGGTATGGTCATGGTGGATAAGAGAGGTTTTGCCGTGCATCACCCGTGGGGCACGCACCACCTGTCCACCAAACACCTGGCCGATGGCCTGATGACCCAGGCAGACGCCCAGGATGGGAATCTCTCCCGCAAAACGGCGGATGACCGCCAAGGTAATGCCCGCCTGATCGGGGGTTCCCGGTCCGGGAGAGAGGACGATATGTTGGGGAGCCATCTGTTGGATCTCGTCCAGGGTGATGGCATCGTTGCGCAGGACGTGGACATCCGCCCCCAACTCGCCCAGATATTGGGCCAGGTTATAGGTGAACGAATCGTAGTTGTCGATCAGCAGCAGCATGGTCGGCTACTCCAGTCCCTGTTGTACCCGGTCAACGGCCCGGAAAATGGCCCTGGCCTTCTCTTTGGTCTCCTCGTATTCCCGTTCCGGGATGGAATCGGCGACGATGCCGGCACCGGTTTGGATGAAGAGGGTTCCCGCCTGGATGAGGGCGGTCCGAATGGTAATGGCCAGATCCATGTTTCCGGAAAAGGAGATATAGCCGACGGTACCGGCGTAGGGTCCACGGCGGGAGAGTTCCAATTCATCGATGATTTCCATGGCACGAATTTTGGGGGCACCGCTGACGGTTCCGGCCGGAAAGGTGGCCGCCACCACGTCGAAGGAGTCCAATCCCGCCCGCAACTCGCCTTCCACGTTGGAGACAATGTGCATGACGTGGGAGTAGCGTTCGATGATAAAGCGTTCTGTCACCTGGATGGAACCGACCTTTGCCACCCGTCCCAGGTCGTTGCGTCCCAGATCGACGAGCATGATATGTTCAGCCAACTCTTTGGGGTCGGCGAGCAGCTCTTTTTCCAGTGCCCGATCCTGTTCCGGGTCTGTGCCTCGGCGACGGGTTCCGGCGATGGGTCGCACGGTGACCCGTTTGCCCTCCTGGCGCACCAATATTTCCGGGCTGGAGCCGACCAGAGAAAAATCGCCCAGACGCAGCAGAAAGAGGTAGGGGGATGGATTGCTGGCCCGCAAGGCGCGATAGAGCGAGATGGGCGACCGGGTGAACGGGATGGAAAATCGTTGGGACAGAACCACCTGGAAAATGTCGCCAGCCAGGATATATTCCTTGGCGCGTTCCACGGCGGATTTGAACTGTTCCTTCGACATTTCGCAGCAAAAATCGGCTTCCTGAACGGTGGTTCCAGATTGAACCGGTTCTTCAGGCACGGCGCGATGCAGTTGTTGCACAACGGCATCGATGCGTTGTACGGCCTGTTGGTAGAGGGTATCCAGGGATTCATCCGGTTTGATAAAGACGTTGGCCACCACCTTGAGTTTGCCCAGGAGATTATCGAAGATGAGCACGAGATCGGTGAGCATGAAGAGTGCGTCTGGGGTGCCCAGGGTATGGGGGTTGTTATCCGGGATGGTTTCGAAGGTGCGGACCATATCGTAGCCGAAGTAGCCGACGGCCCCGCCGTGGAAGCGGGGCAGTCCGTCCACGTGGACGGGCTGGTATTGGTTCATGAATTCCTGGAGGAGAGCGATGGGATTTTGTCCTTCGATCACCTGGGCTGGCTCTCCCGTCCGTTGAATTTCCACCCGTTGGCCGATGATGGTGAAGAGTGCGGCCGGGTTCATGCCGAGGAGGCTGTATCGTCCCCATTTTTCTCCTCCCTGGACGGATTCCAGCAAGAAGGCATGGGTTGCGCCCTCGGTCACTTTGAGGAACGCGGACACGGGGGTATCGAGGTCTGCCATGATTTCGCGGTAGACCGGAACCAGATTGCCGTGTTGGGCCAGTTGCCGAAAGGCTGTGAGGGAAGGATTGAGCATGTTGTCAGTCTAGCATTGTGTTTTTCCAAAATCACCCCCCGATGACCTGTTGCGACAAAATTTACCGTGGGATGGTTTTCGGGGGCCGGGTTGGGCATGTCGCGCAAAAAAAATGGGCTTGATTGTGGAGTCGATGAGAAAGCCTCTTGACATCTGGCGCGCAGATGGGTAGATTCCTGCGTCTCAAGACATTCGGGGCCATAGCTCAGCTGGGAGAGCGCTTGAATGGCATTCAAGAGG
>CAIWLA010000363.1 GCA_903913345.1 uncultured Magnetococcales bacterium
AGGTATCCGCCCACGCCCCAAGGCGGCCACCCAGGAGTTGGATGACCAGATTACCGACTTGTGGGATGCCTTCACGGAAAATTGTGATGCTGACGGTCGCACGACGTTTTATGGCATCCAAACCCTCATGGCTCGCAGCCTGGTGGAAAGCGGTGAATGTCTCCTGCACCTGATCAACCGGCCATCGTCGTTTGGCCTGAAGGTACCATTGCAGTTGCGGGTGCTGGAATGCGACCACCTGGACAGTACCGCCGACCGGGATCTGCCGGGGGGTGGATTCATCCAGCAGGGTATCGAGTTTGACTCATTCGGGATGCGGGCAGCCTATTGGATCTATCCCCGCCATCCAGGCTCTGCCAGGCAGGGGATGGCCAAGAGTGTCCGCATCCCTGCCACAGACGTTCTGCATCTGTACGACCGGCTGCGTCCCGGCCAAAACCGGGGTGTCACTTGGTTTGCCCCAGCCCTGTTGCGCATGCGCGACCTGGACGATTACGACATGTCGGAGCTGGTGCGCAAGAAGATGGAGGCCTGCTTCGTCGGCTTTGTCACCAACGCAGAACCGCCCCCCAATACGGGTGGCGAGGAGGAGTCATTCAAGCAAATAGAGGATCTGGTGCCCGGCATGCTGGAATACCTGCCTCCAGGCCGGGACATCCGTTTCGGCCAACCGGCCTCCACCTCTGGGTATGCGGAATATGCACAGTTGCACAACCATGCGGTGGCGGCTGGCCTGGGGCTGACCTATGAGTTGCTGACGGGGGATCTCTCCAAGGTCAACTACTCTTCCATCCGGGCGGGGTTGATCGAGTTTCGCCGTCGGGTGGATGCCACCCAGCGGCATGTGCTGATCCCGCAAATCTGCCAGCCGGTCTGGAATCGCTTTTTGTCTACGGCCCAAGCCGCCGGTCTGTTTGGCAATGTCCCCATCCGGTTGCAATGGACCCCACCCCGGTTTGAGGCCGTCGATCCGCAGAAGGACATCATGGCGGAAATTCTCGCGGTGCGGGCCGGGTTGATGTCACCGCAGACGGCGGTTTCCCGCCAGGGATACGATCCCGACGTGGTGATGGCTGAGTTCAATGAGATGTACCAGATCTGGGATCTGTACAAGATCATCGTCGATATCGATGCCCGCAAGACAACCAAGAACGGCCAACCCAAGCCAACGGAGACCACCAATGCCGCATAAACATATCGACCTGCCGATGCAGGTCAGGTCGGCCAACTTTGTCCCAGGAACGGTGAACGGCGAGGAGCGCACCGTCGAAATGGTCTGGTCCACCGGGGCATCTGTGCGCCGGACCGATTGGCGGACCGGCAAGCCATATGACGAGACCCTCTCCGTAGAGGCTGAGCATGTGGACCTCTCCCGTCTGAACAGCGGGGCACCCTTGTTGAACAGCCATGATGCCTCATCCCTGGATAGCATCCTGGGCGTGGTGGAACGGGCCTGGATTGCCAACGGGGAAGGCCGAGCGACGGTGCGTTTTTCCAGCCGGGACGCCGTGGCCTCAACCTTCAAAGATGTCCAGGAGGGCATCCTGCGCAACGTCTCGGTGGGGTACATGGTACGCCAGTATGAAGTCACCGAAGAACGAGGGAAGGTTCCGCTCTGGCGGGCGGTGGACTGGATTCCCTTGGAGTTGTCCGCCGTGCCGATTGGTGCCGATCCTGGTGCGGGCTTCCGTTCCACCGAACCCACACAACACCCCTGCCAATTGATTACCAGAGGAGCTGATGAGATGCCTGAACCTGTAAAAACTGAAGTGGCGACTGAACAGGTCGCTGAGGTTGCCAGCCGAGCGATGCCGCCCAAAGGAGCCGAGATGCCTGACCAAACCAAACCCCTGGAGGAGACGGTGACGAAACCCGTCGATACCCGATCCACCACCACAGCCAAGCCCGTCGATCCCCCTGCGCCAACCCGCTTGGAGGATGCCGAAACCATGACCCGGCAGGCCGTCGCTACCGAACGGAAGCGGACGGTGGACATTTACGATGCCCAGGAGAAGCTGAAGGTGGACCGCAGCTTTGCCGACCGGTTGGTGAAAGAAGGTGTCGGCCTGGACGAAGCCCGCCGGAGTCTCATCGATGAGGCGGCCCGCCGTTCCAGCAGTACTGGTGAAATTCGCAGCCATGTGGTCATGGGTGGTCAGGATGAGCGGACCACCCGCAACGCAGCGGTGGAAAATGCCCTGTTGCACCGTTTCGAACCGACTGCACACAAGCTCTCCGATGCCGCTCGTGAGTGGCGCGGCATGACTCTGTTGGAGATGGCCAGGGTGTTTGTGGAAAGTGGCGGTGTTCATACCACCAGGGGACTGACGCGGCATGAACGGGCCTCCCG
>CAIWLA010000364.1 GCA_903913345.1 uncultured Magnetococcales bacterium
ATTCTGGAGACGGTGGCCGATTATGCCAAGGTGATCAAGCAACCGGCCCAGTTGGTGGAACTGGTCCGGCAATCCCTCTCCCGCTCCCTGGTATCCGCCTATCTGGACGAAACCGGCAAACTCTCCGCCCTGGTTCTGGGGGCCGATGCGGAAAATATGATTGCCGAAGCGGTCGTGGATGGAGAGTATGGCTCTTATCTTGCTTTGGCTCCCCGGTCGGCCACGTTATTTTTGAATCGGGTGCGGGAGGCGGTGGAACATATTGCCTCGCAGGTGGTCCAACCGGTCATCCTCACCGGATCCCGTGTGCGTCCTTTTGTCAAGCAGGCCACGGAGGCCGCGATACCCCATCTCGTGGTCATTTCTCAGAATGAGATACCCTCCAATATTTCCATTCATTCGTTGGGATCGGTGACACTCTCATGATTGGCAGACCACGTGCATCCCTTTTTCTCCATGATCAATCCGTGAGCCGAATATGAAAGTTTCGACATTCCAGGCGCGGGACATGCGCGAGGTGCTCAAAGAGGTCAAGGAAAAGCTGGGGAGCGATGCCGTTATCCTCTCGACACGCAGCATTCGGGAACCGGGCGGCGGTTCGGCTTTGGGACGTACCCTGATTGAGGTCACCGCCTGTCCTGGTCCCAATGCCCCGGAGGGCGGGCGTGAACCGGTACGACCGGCCCCGCCGCCGCCAACCGAACGCCCGCAGGAGGCGGCTCCCAGGCCGTGGAACAGTTCACAACGGCTGGCAGGCCGTTTTTCGCGGGTGGTGGACGATCCGATTCCGATCGAGTACCCCCCGGCCACCCGGACGGAACAGGATCCCTCCCCCAGACCGGGACGGGGCAAACCGGTGGAACCGGTGGAACCCGTCCGATCGACGGCGGTGGCGGTCCCGACCGAGACGGACCATCGACACGAAGTGGACAGGCCAGAGGAGCACCATGGACCCGGAAGGGACGAACCCTCTGCTGCCGACCTGGAGTCTGGCCCCGCCCCGGACAAGTCGTTTGAAAACCCCGGCGAGTTGACCGGATTGGATGCGGAAAGCAAGCGCAATTACAGTTGGTTGCTCATGCACGGCGTCGAGGAGCCGATCGCGCGGCGGATCGTCCTGATGGACCGTTCCGGCAAGGAGCGGGGTTTGGCCGTCGCCTTTCAGCGGGCACTCAAATTTCGTGACCCCTTGGCCGGTCCGGCCCGGGTCATTGCCCTGGTGGGGCCAACCGGGGTGGGCAAGACGACGACATTGGCAAAAATTGCCGCCGACCTGATTCTCAATCGGCAAAGATCGGTCGGCATGATCACCCTGGACACCTTCCGGGTGGGTGCCGTGGCCCAGTTGGAGACCTATGCCAAGCTGTTGCAGGTGCGCCTCGTGGTGGCCCGCGCCCCTTCCGAGGTCAAGGCGGGTCTGCACTCATTGAACCGGTGTGACTATGTGCTGGTGGATACGGTCGGCTCCAGTCCGTACAATCGCCGTCAGGTCAACTCCACCGCCAGTCTGTTGCCGGACATTGGCGACGACCGGGAGGTGATTTTGTGCATGGCCGCCAATGTGCGTGAGACCGAGCAGCAGGCCATTTATCGGCGGTTTTCGATCTTGAAACCAACGGGTTTGATCTTTACCAAGCTGGACGAGACCGTGACGTATGGCGGCATCTTGAATGTCTGCATCAAGGCCGACCTGCCGCTCACGCTCTATACGGACGGGCAACGGGTGCCAGAAAATCTGGGATGGATGTCTGCCAAGACCTTGGCCAAATGGTTTGCACGGGATACACAGGTGGACATTTGATGTCTGGGCAATCAACCCCCTGCACCCGCCCTCTGCGGGCCGAGGGGCGAAAGGATTTATCGGGCTTCGCAAGAAGGGCACACAAGAGGACACATGATAGAGGAACTTGACAACCAGGTAGCCACGCTCAAGGAACTGGCCCGCCAGAAGGCGGCGGCGGGGCCGTTTCCTTTGCAGGAGGCCATGGCCTTCCAGACCGGTCTGTCGCAACGCAAGGTGCCCCACACCATGGCCATCACCAGCGGCAAGGGGGGCGTGGGAAAAACCCTGGTCACGGTCAATCTGGCTGTTCAGTATGCCCGCAAAGGGTTGAAAGTGTTATTGATTGATGCCGATCTTGGCCTGGCCAATATTGACGTGGTGTTGGGCTTAAGCCCGCTGCACACCATCCAGGATGTCCTGGATGGTCGGTTGACCCTGGATCAGGTGGCCATTCCCGGTCCCCTGGGTATCACGGTCCTGCCCGCCGCGTCGGGAGTGGCCGAACTCAGCGACATGAACGAGGCCCAGAGGACCACCCTCATGGACCACATTGACCACTGGAATGCCGATTTTGATGTGGTCCTGGTGGATACGGGGGCGGGGATCTCCCCCAACGTCCGGTTTTTTGTGCTGGCCGTGGAACGCATCATGGTGGTGGCCACCCCCGATCCGGCCAGCGTGACCGATGCCTATGCCCTGATGAAGGTCATGTTCAACAATCACCGCGTCTCCCACTTTGATCTGCTGGTCAATCAGGCCAAGAACGATGCCGAGGCCAAGGAGGTCTATCGCACCCTCTCGCGGGTGGCGGAAAAATATTTAAACATTGGCCTCAACTATGCCGGATTTATCCCGGATGATGTGTTGCTGGTGCAGGCCGTCCGGCAACGCAAAACGGTTTCGGAACTCTTTCCGAATGCCCCCTCTTCGGTCAAATTCCAGGAACTGTCAGAATACATGATACGGATCTTGCAACACAAACGTCAGGATGATGGCCGGATGGTCTTTTTCTGGCGTCGCCTGCTGGAGGAGTCCGTTCGGAAAGCGGAAGCCCGGATGCCCTCGAACCCATGATCGCCCGTTCCCTCTCCGCCGACCAACCAGAGGCTACCGTTCATGTCCAGTCCGGTGTCAGATAAAAACAAGGAGATTGCCGACGCCTGGAACGGCATGACCCGGGATGAGCTGATTCTGAAATACGCGCCCATGGTGAAGTATATCGCCAGCCGCATTGCCGTCCGCCTGCCCCAATCCGTGGATATGGATGATCTGGTGCAGGTGGGTATTCTGGGATTGATCGATGCGGTCTCCAAGTTTGATCCCCAGCGGGGCATCAAGTTTCAGACCTATGCCGATTTTCGGATTCGGGGTGCCATTCTGGACGAGTTGCGTTCCGTGGACTGGGTGCCGAGGGCGGTGCGTCAGGTGGCCTCGCACATTCAGGATATCTATTTTCAACTGGAAGGCGAGTTGGGCCACCCGGCGGATGATGCCGATGTCGCCGGACAGATGGGCATCTCTCTGACCGAATTTTATCAACACCTGGATGCCGTGCGCGGCATTTCCATCCTCTCCTTCGACGATTTGCGCCCTTCCCTGGAAGATGACGAGTGGGATGCCATGGATCTCATGGCCGATCCCAATTGGATCGATCCGGTGGAGTCCATCGGGTTGCAGGAGTTGCGTCTGGCCATCAGCCAAGCCATCCGGGATCTGCCGGAAAAGGAGCGGTTGGTCATCACGCTGTACTATTTTGAAGAGTTGACCATGGGTGAAATTGGCGAGGTTCTGGGATTGACCGAATCCCGCATCTCCCAGTTGCACAGCAAGGCGGCCTTACGCATGCGGGGACGGATTCGTCATTTTGCCAACCGGAAATGAGATAATGAATTATTGGAACCTGCTGATTGTGGTCTGTTTTGCGGTATTGTACATGGGGCTGGTGGTGGTTTTCACCCAGTTGCGCCGGATGCGCAACGAGATGAAAACCTACCATGACAACCTTCATGCCCAGCAGGCCGATCCCAATTCCGACCATCGGGCCTATGCCGAGATGGTCCGCCGCCAGTTGGCCATCATCGAGGTCCAGCTCGGCATCCAGACCCGGATGGTGGGAGAGCGTTTGCAGGGGGAGTTGCAGGCCATCCAGCGGGAGATGCGTTTTTTGAACCGTCCCGTCCATGATGGCGGTGGTCGGGCCTCCCTCCATCCCACCGAGACCCGTTCCCGCGAGAGCACCTACCGCGAGGCGCAACTATTGCTCTCCAACGGGGTGAATGAGGATCGGGTGATCTCGGAGACCGGACTCTCCGAGGAGGAGGTTCGGCTGCTCAAGCGGATTCCCCGTCAGAATCCAGACCTGTACCGTCGCCAGGAGCACGGCTATGGCAATGATTATCCCAGTCTGGATATTGAATAGATGGCTGGCCATTGATCCATGATTATTCCCGGCGTCCTGCTCCCGATCAAAGAGGCTCCCGCAGCGACCCCATCGCCCACGACCCCGTTGACGGTGGGGGATGTGTTGACCGGTCGGGTCACCCAGATGGGCAGCGATGGTCGCGGGGTGGTCCGTTTTCCCGATGGCCGGGGTTTTGCCTTTCAGAGCGGTCCCTCTTTGCAGGTCGGGGAACCGGTGCAGGTGCAGGTGGCGCGGTTGGTCCCGGAGATCGCCTTTCGTCTGTTGGACAGCTCTTCCCAGGCGGCGACCACGCTGGCCACCTCGGCGGAGCAGAGTCTGGTCCGCGCCCCCGAACTCTTTGCCAGTCTGCTGCGCTGGGCGGGATTGTCGCCCAACAACGAGGCATTGTTGCAGCGGAGTCTGCCCAATATCTCTGTTCAAGGTCTGTTGCAGGGGGAGATCACGGAGTTGGCCCAGTTGCTGGAGACCGGATCCCGCCAGGATGTGCGGGCCATGATCCAGCAGGTGCGCCAGGGGGCGGTCGATTTGCTGCTGGCGGAGGGGGAACCGGCGGCGGACGGAAAAAATCCGGGCACTGCTTCTGATGCCGCCCTGGATGGGAGTGCCGTGCGCAACACGTTGCATCGTCTGGGGGATTTGCTGGCGATGCAGGAGATTTTGCCGCGCATCTCTTTAGCCCCTGATGGGGGGCAACTGATGGGGTATCGTCTCTTCTGGCTGATGGAGGGGGGGTTGGGAGAGGCCATCTGGTATCGGAAGCGCAGCCGCGAGGAGCAGGAAGAAGAGGAAGGGCGGGCGCGACCGGCCAAGGAGAGCACCCTGACCACGGTATTGCTCTCTTTGAACATGACCCATCTGGGGGCGGTGCAGGCGCGGCTGTCGGATCAGGATGGGGTCTGTGCCATTCGTATTGCCGCCGAAGAGGAGGAGTCTCTCTCCATGCTGCGGCGGCGGATCAGCGAATTGCGTGGTGCCCTTCTGGCGGCGGCGTTGCCGTTGAGCGGGCTGGATCTGGCCCGGTTGTCGCCGGGGGAGTTGAAGGCGAACCGGATGCGTGCCCTGGGGATGGCCAGCCACTTTTCGGCGGAGGTTTGAACAATGGACGCAGAGGCCAATCCCGAACTGCGGCAGGCGGTGGCCTTGCGCTATCGCAAGAGCAAGGATGCCGCCCCCCGTGTCACGGCCTCCGGTCAGGGTCTGATTGCCGAGGCCATCATTCGCAAGGCCCAGGAGGCGGGTGTCACCCTGATGGAAGATCCCGATCTGGTCCATCTCCTCAACAAGGTGCCCATCGGGGATGCCATTCCCCTCACTCTCTACAAGGCGGTGGCCGAGGTGTTGGCCTATGTCTACCGCATCAATAAGACAGTGAACCCGTAACAGGCAAAAAAAGGGTTGACATTGCTGCCTGGATTGCGCATTCTCTACACAATAAAAACAACATCTCACATCATAAGTAATATTCTTGTCATGATCATTCAAAGCATTCGGGAACCGTTTGGCATGAAAATGATTTGACGGAGAAGAGATCATGGAAACGAGATATTATGCCGCTGTCATGTACCGTGGAGAGGAAGGTTTTGGTGTGGTATTTCCTGACATTCCGGGATGCACCAGCCACGGGTACACGCTGCATGAGGCCGCCAGACAGGCAGACGTGGCATTGGCTGGTCATATTGGTCTGATGGTACGGGATGGTGATCCATTGCCGGAACCCACCCCGTTGGATCGCCTGGACGAGGTGATGGACCATTCAGAGAAGGATGCCGGTCGATTCCTGGTCAAGGTTGAGATACCGGCGCGATGGATCCGGGTCAACACCTCCATGGCAGAGACCCTGGTGGCCAGAATCGACCGGGCAGCCCAGGAACTCGGCATGAGCCGATCCGGGTATCTGGCTGAAGCGGCCCGCAGAATGTTGGGCGCGTGATCGACACCCAATGGAACGATGCGCACGGTGGATGGCATGGAAACCATCCACTGCATCCAGCCTGTCGGAGTAAACATGACCACGGATCAACGCAGCCTTGAAACGTACCATGGGACGCAAGGTGCCGATCGTCGATGTACAGGCGGTTTCCTCTCTCTGCGGAAGGGGCATTAACTCTGTGACTTGGATAGGAGATCGGTGCGTGACTGAATTTTTTCTTGACATGTTGGCGTGAAATTTGTGACTATGCGGGGAAAGCCACGCTGGGTTGCCCGCCCAGCATGGCAGCTGTTAGGATCTGGTTAGTAGATCAAGCATCGCAAGAACGCCATCCAAGAGCCGTACCAGCAGCTCTAGGATGGCGTAAATGATGAATTTCTGCATCGTTGCGCACCTCCCTTCCGCGCGACCCCTTGTGGACAACCGCACTGCCGGTCACACGAATAAGCAGTGCGATCGGGTAGGGCGGGGAAAAAAAGTGCCCCATGGAAACAAGCCTCCAGCAGGGTAGCAGAACAAGCCAGACAAAAAAAGCCCTCGGCAGACATGTTTGAGGGCTTTTTTTGCGCATTTTTTATCACCCGCCCGGAGCAATCTGCGGCGGGTTTCTCTTTTGGAGGCTTCACCGGTACCACCCCCTTTGGTGGTCATTGCACTCTCTCCATTGGGCACGGTCAGCAGGGTTGAACCTCGCCGAACAGGGGACAAACAAAACCCGTTCGGTCTGATGTTAAAACAGCGGCAGATTGAAAATCAAGGGGATACCCGCTTCCCGCCACCTTTCTCCTCTTGCGAACGGGACCGCCCGCGCGCCCATCTCTCTCCTCTGTCACCGGTCAGGCCCCAAAAAACCTGGACATCGCCTGGATAACCATCCAGGATCCCCTCCCAACCGGCTGGTGGCCACTTATGCTGTCCGGAGCGTTGAACCACAGGGGCATCCAGACTCACGAGGGAATAAAACAGATGAAACTCACCCCCTATCTCGAACTCATGGTGGAAAAAGAGGCATCCGACCTCTACTTCACCCCCGGTGCCTCGGTGCGGATGAAGGTGGACGGCAAAATGGCGGCAGTGGGTCGGGAACCCCTGGAGGCAGAGACCATCGCGGAGATGATCCGGGAGGCGATGAACGACGAACAGATGGCCGCCTTTCAAAAAAATTGGGAGATCGATTTCGCCCTCTCACTGCCGGGCACAGGACGGTTCCGGGTCAACGCCTTCCACCAGAAAGGCCAACCCGCCCTGGTGCTGCGCCATATCCGGGCACAGATTCCAGACCTGGAAAGCCTGCGCGTCCCGGCCATCCTCCAGGAGTTGATCCTGCACAAACGGGGCCTGCTGCTCATGGTGGGGGGGACGGGGTCCGGCAAATCCACCACCCTGGCGGCCATGATCCACCACCGCAACCAGACCATGGGCGGCCACATCCTCACCATCGAAGACCCGGTGGAGTTTGTCCACCCCCACCTGAAATCCATCGTCAATCAGCGGGAGGTGGGAGTCGATACCCACTCCTACGCCGCCGCCCTGAAAAGCAGCCTGCGTGAGGCCCCCGATGTCATTCTGATCGGTGAAATCCGGGATCGGGAGACCATGGAGGCGGCACTGGAACTGGCGGGCACCGGCCACCTGGCCATCTCCACCCTCCACGCCAACAACGCCTATCAGGCCCTGACCCGGATCGTCAACCTCTTCCCGCAAGCCCTGCACAAACAACTGTTCATGGACCTCTCCCTCTATCTGCGGGCCATCCTCTCTCAACGTCTGGTTCCGGATCTCCAGGGCAAACGGCGCGCCGCCGTGGAAGTCATGCTCAATACCCCCTACATCACCGAATTGATATTGAAAGGCGATATCGACGGCATACGGACCGCCCTGGCCGAAAGCAGCGAACAGGGGATGCAATCCTTCGATACCGCCCTGTTCACCCTCTACCAGGAAGGGGCCATCACGCTGGAAGAGGCCCTGAACCATGCCGATTCCAGGGCCAATCTGGAGGCCAAAATTCATTTCGGTTGACGGGGATGAACCCTCAGGGCATCAGCTCGGAGGTATCGGTGATCATGCCATAATTTTTCATGAAATCAAAACAGTACCCCTCCTGCTTGAGCAGTTGGATCAAGGTTTGCAGCCGCTCCATCCCCTCCTTGCCCACCAGATTCTGGTCGTGCATGAGAATGACAATCTTGTTCGGCTTGACCGAATGCTTGGCGAGAAATTGCCTCTTGACATCGGCCACCACCACCTCCGGTGGCTCCATGGTCCGGGTCTTTTTGTTTTTCGTCCACTCCACGTCCCAGCCATAAATGACAAAATGGTTGTCAAACAGCCGGGCGATCCCATCGGGCATCCCCTTGGTGGTGTTGTACGGGTAGTGGTTGCTGTTGGTGTAAAACTGGTCAAAACGCCAGTCGATCCGACCGGGCAGGCGGGTGATGAACGGGGGCGTGGTAAAGCCCAGGACGGCATTGTTTTTTTGAAAATCCTGCACCATCCCCTCTGGATTGCTGTAGAAGGCCTGATAATGTTCGTTGGCATGGGTAAAGGAGTGGTTGCCCACCTGCGCCCAGGGACTGGCCTGGAGATTTTGCACAATTTTTTGTCGGTAGGGGCTGATCTGGACATGGAGGCCGATCAGGAAAAAGGTGCCCGGCACCTCCTCACGGGTCAGCAGATCGAGAATATCCTGGGTGCTGGGCCGGGGACCATCATCAAAGGTCAAATAGACAATCTGGGGCGCGGCCTGGCCAGGGAGCGGCAGACAGAACACCAGAAACATCAGACATTGAAAGAGAATACGGCAA
>CAIWLA010000365.1 GCA_903913345.1 uncultured Magnetococcales bacterium
CTGTCGTCAGCGAATCTCCTGCATGGGGGTGCTCCTTGTCAGGCGACCAGTCTGCGAATACCCGCCAGTAATACGTTAAAACTGTGGGATCGGTTGGCGGAGAGGTTGAGATGAGGGGCAATCAGCGAATCTCCTGCATGGGGGTGCTCCTTGTCAGGCGACCAGTCTGCGAATACCCGCCAGTAATACGTTAAAACTGTGGGATCGGTTGGCGGAGAGGTTGAGATGAGGGGCAATCGCACGGGATCCGGCCATCTTTTGGTATTTTCCCCGTGTCAGCATGGTCATTTCCTCAGAGGGATTGCCTAAATGATCGGGCAGCCTGAATTTGCTGGTGTTTTGTTGCTCGGCGATGCCTTTCAACCCAAGTCCTTTCTCGACCGCTGGCAGGTCGCCCAGGTAAAAACTTTCCAACTCATGACAGGCGATGCGTACCAGAACGTTTTTGTGATCCGTCTGGCGGCACAGGTCGGTCAGTTTTTGCTTGATCGCCACACAATCGCCGCCATCCTGATCGCGCAGAATGACAAAGGCCGAGTTGGGCAACTGCCAACCCTTCAAACATCTGACCAGATTTCTCTCCAGATCCTGTTTGCCATGAAAAACTCGACAATAATGCTCGATTCCCAGGGGTAGAATACGGGGCAAAACACCAGTCAGCATCGCTTTGGCAGACGGTTCTTCCAGTAAAAAGACGAGTGTTTTGATCACGGATCCACTTCCTTGAAAAATCCGTGTTCCCACAAGTAGCCCATTTGATCTCCATCCTTCATGTAGGCCACCACCTGCGAATCGTCAGAAGCGCGGCAAACTTCTGTATAGCCTTGCCTTTTTTTAAGCCAAAACACTTCGTCCACCTGGACGGCATTCAAGAATTCGGGAGAATGGGTCGAAACAAAGACCTGCCCCCCCGCCAAGCGTAAGCACGAAACTCTTCGGCCAGTTCCCAAAGCAGCTTGGGATACAATTGATTTTCCGGTTCTTCCACACAAAGGAGGGGGTGCGGTTCAGGGTCGTAGAGCAGGGTCAGATAGGCAAACATTTTGAGGGTGCCGTCAGAAATAAATCGGTCAAGAAAGGGGTCTTTGAAGGCCCCCTCCTTGAATTTCAGGAGCAGACGACCATCAATGGTCTGTTCCGGCTCAATCTGACCAATGCCCGGCACCCGCCGTTGCATCTGTGCGACGATTTTTTGGAAAATATCCGGGTGTTCCGTATACAGGCGATGGGCGACCAGTGGAAGATTGTCTCCCGTGACTGAGAGGTGATCTGCATAACCGGGCATCCCTTTGCTGCCCAGTGCAGCCTGGATGTTCAAATCGGAAATATGCCAGTTTTCAATTAATTGGCGCAATTTGTTGGCTGCTTCAAAGCGTTGAAATTGTCCCAGGCCCTTGAGTGCCAGAATATCCGCCTTGTCCAGTTTCTGGGATTCTCGGATTGTGTCCCAACTGTCTGCCCCGTATGACATGGCATAACCGTTACCTCGTTTGAATTCCAGGAGAGGAACGCGTACAGCGCGTTGTGATGCTGTAGATCTGTAATACAATCCTTCTTGTGCAACAACCACCTTGCTGCCTTCCAGCACGATTTCGACATGATAGATGACCAGTCTTTCCTCACCCGCAATCGGCGTCCGCAATGTTAATTCAATCAGGATCGTCCTTTCTTCCGCTTCTCGACTGATGACCTCGTTGAATCCACCCTGTGTTTGCAAAGCGGTCGTCACATTGTAGGTCAGACAATCTTTCAGAAAACCAAACACATCAAACAATGTCGATTTTCCGGTGCCATTGGCACCGATCACCACGCAAAAGGCGGGGATGTTCTCCAGGGTGACATCCTGGAATGTTTTGAAATTTTTCAGGCGGATGCGTTCAATTTTCATGCGTTTCTCCTGTGGCGTGATCCTTGTACCCGACCACCACCCGCGGCCGCCGCCCATAATCCAGCCGCAGGGCGACATCCCGCAACCCGGCCGCCGTCAGAAAGCCCGCCACCGCATCCCCCTGGGTCGCCCCGATCTCCAGGGCCAATAGACCCCCCTCCGCCAGAAAAGGGATCACCTCGCCCGGCAGACGCCGCAACAACGTCAAACCGTCGTGGCCGCCGTCCAGGGCGCAACGGGGTTCCCAGACCGACACCTCCGGATCCAGTCGGGCCAGCTCGTCCGTGGCAATGTAGGGGAGATTGGCGACAATGACCTGGAAACGTTTTGTGGCATGAAGAGGGGTGCGCAACGGTTGCGCCAGGTCGCCCGGCAAGAGCGTGACCCGCGCCAGACAACCCAGTTGCCGGGCATTGTGTTCGGCAACCGCCAGGGCGGCGGAGGACAGATCCACGCCGACACCCACGGCATCGGGATAGGCCAACAACAGGGTACACAACACGGCACCACTGCCCACGCCTATTTCCAGTATCTCCAGGGGAACGGTCTGCTGCTCAGGGGGGAAGGCGTCCAACACCGCCTCGATCAATAATTCGGTCTCCGGGCGGGGCACCAATACATCCGAGGTGACCATGAACTCGTGCTGCCAAAAAGAACGACGACCCAAAATGAGAGCCACCGGTTCCCGCCGCGCCCGGCGTTGCACGTGCCGCTTGAAGAGGGCCAACTCCTCCCCGACGACCGGTCGGTTCGGATCCAGAAACAACCCCAGACGCTCCATCCCCAACGCATCGGCCAGGAGCAGATCACTGTCCAGGCGGGGTGTGTCAATACCGCGTTGCTGCAACCACGGAACGCTCCACTCCTGCAAGAGTCGAATCGTCCACAAAATCAATCGTCCGTGTCGTCGGATTTGGGCAAGGCCGCCACCCTGGTGGTCTCCTCGGTGTGCAACAGGGCCAATACCCGACCGGTCTGCAAACGAAAATCATCGGCATATTTAACCAGGATCGGATTGGCCGTCACCTGCTGAATGGAGAGCGGATTGACCTGGGCCTCATGCACCCGGACCTCATAATGGAGATGCGGACCCGTGGCCGACCCCGTGGCTCCGACCCGACCAATCATCTCACCCTGCTTGATCCGGGAACCCACCTGCAAACCATGGCCAAACGCGCTCAAATGGGCATACGCCGTGCTGTAGGTGTCATTGTGGCGAATCGTGATAAACTGCCCATACTCCCCTTTTCGGCCAATAAAGGTGATCCGCCCATCCCCCGCCGCCCGTACCGGGGTGCCCTGGGGAGCCGCATAATCCACCCCCTTGTGCGCACGGGTGAAACCAAAAATGGGATGTGGGCGATTTCTGGAAAAGAGCGAGGAGATGCGCGTGAAATCCACCGGGGCACGAATGAACAGCTTGCGAATGCTCTGACCCTTGGCATCATAATAACCGGTATTGCCAGCCGGGTCCGTATAATGAAAAACCTGCAACAGACGACCCTGATTGATAAATTCTGCCGCCACAATCTCCCCATCCCGTTCCCGACGACCATGATAATACTTGGTCTCGTAGACCACACGGAACCGGTCGCCCGCATGAATATCCCGTGTAAAATCAATATCCCATTCAAACAAATTGGCCAATTTGCTGACCATGGCGTGGGACAGCCCGGCACTCTGGCCCGCCAGGAAGAGCGATCCCTCCTCACCAATGGTGCCCGATACCTGTCTCAGTTGGGTATCGAACTGTTTCTTCTGAACATGGGGTTGAAAGGGGGCACCGTCACGCGGGCGCATGATCCAGAGCAGCGTGTCTGGATCCATGGAGTAGGCCACGCCGAGCAGTTGCCCTTTGTGGTCCATGGAGAGACGGACTTCATTGCCCGGTTTCATCATGCGCGCCAGATTGAAGGCCGGTCGGGAGGCCTCTGCCACCTGGTAGGCCGTGGCCTGATTGATCCCGTGTCGGGCCAACAGAGTGGTCAACAGATCATCCGGTTGCACCCTGTCGCGCACTTGCCGGGGGGAACCACTGAACAGATCCCGAACATGCAACGGCATGGCCTGAGTGGCCGTCGATGCCAACTGCACAACGGGCAGAGCAGACTCTTTGCCCTTGGCTCCCGGCGGTGGAACCTTCTGGATCTCGGTCACCAACGCGCCATTCTCTCTGCGCGCGACATGCAACGTCCGGGTCTCATCCATGGCACACGAGAGCGAGGCCAAATGGTTGTTTTGGTCAAAGGTCAACTTGAGCAGTTTGCCCAACGGAAACGGGCGCATCAGATGGCCCACCCCGTACCGCTTGGCCACGGCATTTCCCTCGCGGGCGGCGTCCAGAGCGGTCTTTCGTTCCACACCATGACGTTGCAATATACTGAACAAAGTGTCGTCGCTCTGCACCTGCTCGATGACGGCATGGGTGATGCCCAGATCCATTTTCAGCGCAGGTCTTCCCTCCGTGCCCGTGGTCCTCGGCAAAGAGGTCAGCAAGGCCGATCCGGGCACCGATCGAGCCGCCTTGTTCTCCTCACGCAGTGCCTCACCCCGCAACAGCCACGTCAAATAGTCAGAGGCACTGTTGTAATTGTGCTGGGTACTGGCGTTCGACACCTGCTGCATCATGACCAACGTCAGGGAGACCACGGCGATCAGGACAAGGAGCAACCGACGCGCAGGAGAGACATTCGATCGGCCCAAGGCCATCGGACGTAACACCACCGGGATGAGATGATCTCTGTCGATATAGGGGGACCGATAATGTTTCCAGGAAACGGGCATGGCCTTCGTTCACTTACCTGTATCAGATTGGCGTAACACCCAAGCAAAACAGACCCGTTGAACGGAAGCCATTCTGGACCCATCCCGCACGAATGAATGTTGACTGCCTTGTTGAAAGACCCCGACATCCAACCAACGGATCCTTCTATTACACAAAAGAGGCGTTGTCAAGCCATTTTTTGTCTCATCCACTGCTGCAAGTCATCCAATGCCCGCTGACTCAGAGCGGCTTTCCGGTCTGTTTTGCGGGTTTTTTGCGCCAGGTCTGGAAACAGGCCAAAATTAATGTTCATGGGTTGAAAGTCGGCTCCGATGGCACCGGAAATGACATGGGTCAACAGGGCACCATGGGCGGTGGTGGGCGGCGGGGGCGAAGGGAGTTGACCCGAACCTGCCCACTCCGCCAAAAACAGACCCGCCAGCAGACCACTGGCCGCCGACTCCACATAGCCTTCCACCCCGGTCATTTGCCCGGCAAAAAAGAGCGAGGGACGGCTTTTCAGGCGCAGATGGGTATCCAACAAACGGGGACTGTCGATGAACAGGTTGCGGTGAATGGCCCCAAGACGCATAAACTCCGCCTGCTCCAGACCGGGAATGGACCGAAACAGGGTCCGCTGTGCCGGCCAGGTGAGTTTGGTTTGAAATCCCACCATGTTCCACAATGTGCCCAATTGGTTGTCCTGCCGCAATTGCACCACGGCATGGGGACTCTTGCCCCCCTGATGCGGATTGAACAGACCAACCGGCTTCATTGGGCCATAGCGCAGCGTCTCCCGGCCCCGGGCGGCCATCACCTCAATCGGCAGACATCCCTCAAAATAGCTCTCTTTTTCAAAGGGCTTGAACGGGGTCTGTTCGCCGGTCAACAGCCCCTCCACAAAGGTCTCGTATTGCCCTTGATCCAGGGGACAATTGATATAGTCATCCCCCCCCTTGTCATAGCGGGATTGTTTCCAACATTTTGTAAAATCGATGGATTCCAGCGATACAATCGGGGCGATGGCATCAAAGAAGGAGAGATGAGGCCCCAACAACGCCTCCAGCCAGCGGGCCAGGGCCGGGGAGGTCAAGGGACCGGTGGCCAGCAGGGTGAGGCCATCCTCCGGGGGTTGTTCCAACTCGGTGCGGATCAGGGTGACACAGGGATGGTGGGCCAACTGTTCCGTGATCCAGGCCGCGAACCCCTCCCGGTCCACGGCCAGGGCACCACCGGCCGGCAGGCGGTGCCGGGCCGCCGAGGCCATGATCAGACTGTCCAGCAGGCGCATCTCCTGATGGAGCAGACCCACCGCATTATGGATCGCGTCATCCGAACGCAGCGAGTTGGAACAGACCAGTTCGGCACAATGGCCGCTGTGATGGGCGGGTGTGGTCTGTTCCGGGCGCATCTCGTACAGTCGCACGGGAATCTGGCGACGGGCCAACTGCCAGGCTGCCTCGGAGCCGGCCAGTCCGGCCCCGACAATATGAATGGTGGGCAAGGTGCTCATTGGTTTCCTTTTTCTGCAATCTTGTTTATTGCGGGTCCAGGGGGATCATCCCCCTGGTGGGGTCCAGGGGCAACGCCCCTGGTGGGGTTCGGGGCGAAGCCCAGTTGATGCAACCTTAAAGATCAATGTCAAAAACCGATCATAACAATGCCAACAGAATGGAATCCAAGAGCGGCATCCCCTGATCGGTCAAGCGCAGCCGGTCTCTCTCCACCTGGACCCATCCGGCCTCCTGCCAGTGGCCGATTCGGGTGGCATGGCGTTCGACCAGATCCAATCCGGTCAGTTGTTGATACAGAGCCAGCTCCACCCCCACGGCCTGACGCAACCCCATCAGCAAACACTCGCGCCCGGCCTCGGTGGATGAAACGGGCTGGTGGTGTAAAAGGGGATGTGGTTCTCCGTCTGTGGCCTCCCGTGCCAGGAGGGCCATATAGCTCTCCACCGTTGCGGGATTTCGCGTGCGCCAGATGCGACCCGTGGCATCGGTCCACTTGCCGTGGGCCGCACAGCCAATGCCCAGATAGTCGCCAAACGACCAATAGTTGACATTATGGCGACAGGCAAAACCCGGTTGGGCAAAATTGCTCGTCTCATAGGCCACCCAGCCCCCCCCGGCCAGTTGTGCCCGCGTTTGCTGGAACAAAACGGCTTCCACCTCTTCCCCCACAGCCAACCAGTCGCCCTTTTGGTGCCGCCCAAAAAAGGGTGTCCCCGGTTCAATGGCCAGTGGATAGCAGGAGAGGTGGTGCGGATGCCAGGTCATGGCCTCCGTCAACTCCCCTGCCCACCCCTCTGGCGTCTGACCCGGTGTGGCATAGATGAGATCCAGATTGAAGGCGGCAAAACCCACCTGGACCGCATGATGAATGGCTTGCCGCGCTGTGGCAAGGGTATGGGGGCGTTCCAGAAAGTGCAAACGGGCCGCGTCGAAGGCCTGCACCCCCAGGCTGAGACGTTGAATACCCATCTGCCGCCAATCCCGCATCTTGGCCAGGCTGGCCGACTCCGGGTTGGCCTCCAGGGTGATTTCACAATCGGCCACCACGGGCCACAGGGCCAGAATGGCCTCCAACAGGCCAGCCATGGTCTGGGAGGCCAGCAACGAGGGGGTGCCTCCCCCGATAAAAATCGCACTCAAAGGTCGGGGATCGTCGGCCCATTGCCGGCGGCGCAGAGACAACTCCCGCTGAACCGCCGCCAGATACTGCCCTTCGGGCAGGCGGGTCATCGCACTGGAATGAAAATCACAGTAGGGACATTTGCGCCGGCAAAAGGGTATATGCAGATAGAGGGTCAGGGGCGGCAATGGCATGATCATTCTGAATGACTTCGCATTATCTTACCAATTTTATTCATCATAATGCCTGACAGCACACGCAAACGCCTTTTCCTTGTCCATCAATCAATGCGGACATTGGGAGAGAATAACGGACAGATCGAGGTAACGAAAGGAGTCAGCATGTTCAATCATGACGATTTACAGCAACGAAAAATACCGGTTTCACTGGATGGGGTTCATTTCCTGACCACCCGCAGTGCCAACGTGGTGTCAGGAGCCACACAAACCATCTACCAGGGGTTTGCCTATCCCGGCTCCTCCGAGGCGGCAAACGTCTGGATGGTCAAACGAACCACCGTGGCCGAAGACGGTTCCACCACCACCCTGTTCGCCGGTGGCCAGGCCCTGTTCAACCAGGTCTGGGCCAATCGGACCAGCCTGAGTTATACCTGAGGAGTCGGATCACCATGGACCAATATCGATTCAATCCCATTACCAGCCAATTGAATCTGGTGTCACAGTCTTCGTTGACGGTCGAGGACGAGGGGACCACCCTCTCCGGGGCGGTGACTGCGATCAATTTTGTTGGCGCGGAAGTCACGGCGACCGGGACATCCATCATTACGGTGACCATCCCCGCCCTGAATTTTTCCGGCCTGACCTCGCATCCAACCACCCTGGCCGGGTATGGGATCACGGATGCGGCGACCAGTACACAGGTGCAATCCTTTTCGACGACGCAGATGGCCAGTCTGGGCACGGCGGGAATCGCAGCCCTGACGACAACGGCGATCAAGTCGCTGCACGACACGCTCATCAGTCAGATGACAACGACGCAGATTCAAGCGTTCACGACGACTCAACTGGCCGCATTCACCACGGCCCAACTCAATGCCCTCGGAAGTGCTCACCTGGGGGATGTGACCAGTTCCATTCAGACCCAGTTGAACGCGAAAGCGACTTCGGCAACGACCTTGGCCGGATATGGGATCACCGATGCGGCGACCAGCACACAGGTCCAATCCCTTTCGACAACGCAGATGGCGAGTCTGGGCACCGCAGGCGTGGCGGCATTGACCACGACGGCGATCAAGGCGTTGACCGACACCCAGATCAGCCAGTTGACCAGTACGCAGGTGGGGGCATTGACCACAACGCAGTTGCAGGGACTGACCGCCACACAGATGGCCGGGATTCCTGTTGCCGCCATGGCCGGGTTGACTGGAACACAAGCGGCAGGATTGTCCACGGGATTCATTGCCGGGTTGACCACGACTCAGATGCGCGCATTGACCACAACACAGTTGGCCGCGTTGACAACAACTCAATTGTCGGCGTTGACCCCGAACATCCCGTTGACCAGTCTGACAACCACCCAGATGACCAGTCTGACCACGACGCAGATTGGGTCACTGACTTCTACCCAATTGGCGGCGATTGTCAAGCCGATGTTTGCGGCGAGGTTGACCGCTCCGGCTACCAACGTCACAGGGGACAACACAAACTACACGATCATTTTTGATTCCGAAGATTACGATGTAGGAAACAATTATGACAACACAACGGGTATTTTTACAGTCCCTGTGACGGGGTATTACAATATAAATGCGTTTGCTGCAGTTGTCCCTGGGGCCACGAAAACCGAAGCAACATTGAATGTTGTGACATCAAGTAAAATTTGGCAAACAGATGAGAACTTTTCTGCTGGGAACGCAGGGGTTACTCTGGGTATATTTGCCATGGCTTATTTGGTGGCGGGTGATACTGTAAGAATAAAATCCGCCGTATACGGAGCAGGAAAGGATTCGAGCGTCTATGGGGGGACACAACGGTATAGTTATTTTTCAGTTTCATTGGAGGTTTAAATGAGATACTTGATCTTTGTTGTCTCGATGTTCTTGCTTTGTGGTTGTGTCCCTGGTGCATACGTGATGGCCCATTTGGAGGGAATCGCGGCCACGGGCACAGTCCTGGGCGTGGCGGCGGCGGCCACTGGGGTTGTGTCTGGGATCGAGCAGGATGTGGTTGGCTGGGCAGCCGCCAAGAAGGCGTTGACCAGCCTTCCTTCAATGCCTGGATCTTCCACTGTTGTCGCGCCATAATCGGCCTCTGTCTTGGGTTCGAGTGGGCGACCGTTGGAGAGGAGTCATCTGGATGCGGGTATTATTGGCGGAACCGAGGGGTTTTTGCGCGGGAGTGGAACGGGCCATCGCCATTGTGGAGCGCGCCCTGGAAAAATTTGGTGCCCCGATCCATGTCCGCCACGAAATTGTCCACAACCGCTGGGTGGTGGAATCGTTGCGCCGCAAAGGGGCGGTCTTTGTCCATGAATTGCAGGAGGTGCCGGATGGGGCCACCGTCATCTTTTCCGCCCACGGTGTGGCCAAGGCGGTGGAGGAGGAGGGCAAGACACGGAACTTTCGGGTGTTGGACGCCACCTGCCCCCTGGTGAGCAAGGTCCATCGGGAGGCGGATCGATTGGACCGCACGGGACATCGGGTGATCCTGATCGGCCA
>CAIWLA010000366.1 GCA_903913345.1 uncultured Magnetococcales bacterium
CGGTATCACCCCCTGTTTCGGGTCAAGTATTATCTGCTGACCGGTCTGTTGGTCATGGCCGCGTTTGGTGTGCTGCAAATCGGCCTGTTGGATCCCATTGCCCTGCTTACCCGTTCTTTTGTGTCGGGGGTGTGGCCCGCTTTGCAACAGGGGGGAGCCGGTTTTTATCTCTTTCAGCCCTATTTTTCGGGCGGTGTCTGGATTGCCCTGTTTTTTCTGGCCATTCTTCTGGCCAATCGGTTCATGACCCGGTATTGGTGTCGGGTGGTCTGTCCGTTGGGTGCCTTGCTGGGTCTGCTCTCCTGGCGGCCACTCCTGCGCATTCGTCGGGACGTGGATAAATGCAACGATTGTTTTAAATGTGTCCAGTATTGTCAGGGGGGATGCGATCCCAATGGTGCCCTGCGGGTCAGTGAATGCCATCTGTGCATGAACTGCCTGGAGCACTGCCCGGAGGGGGCACTCCATTATGGCCTGGTTCAGCCCCGCAGTTCGGTGGGATTGCCTGTTGATCTCAGCCGCCGTCGTCTGGTGGAAAGCGGGGTCACGGCCATGGCCTTTGTCCCCCTGTTGCGCAGCACCTATTCGGGCGAATCCTCCCCGCAACCCGCCCTGATCCGTCCTCCCGGTGCATTGGCCGAGGCGGATTTTTTGGCCAGATGTATCAAATGTGCCGCATGCATGAGGGTTTGCCCCACCAATGTCCTGCAACCGGCCCTGTTGGAAGGGGGGTTTGAATCCCTGTGGACGCCCATTCTGATCAACCGTTTGGGCTATTGCGAACATCACTGTGTCCTCTGTGGTCATGTCTGCCCCACGGGGGCCATTCGGCCGCTGACCGTGGTGGAAAAGGTGGGGCAAGGCGACCCGTCCGGATCGGCCACACCCGGTCATGAGCCAATCAAACTGGGAACGGCCTTTTTCGACCATGGCCGTTGTTTGCCCTGGGCCATGAACATTCCGTGCATTGTCTGTGAAGAGGTTTGTCCCACCTCTCCCAAGGCCATCTGGACCAGGCCGGTGACCATGTCGAATCGGAAAGGGGATCCGGTGTTACTGAAACAACCTTATCTGGAGCCAGCCCTCTGTATTGGCTGTGGTATTTGCGAAAACAAATGCCCGGTGGCGGATATGGCCGCCATTCGGGTGACATCGGTGGGAGAGACCCGCTCCCTGCAAAACAAAATGATTCTCCGTTAGGGTTCTGTTCGGGATTGGCACCGTCAGGAAAGTAAAGATACGTAAAGAAAGTCTCTTGTGTTTGGGTTGTGTGGAGTGATAGAGTGACGGACAATGATGCGTCCGTCATTTTTCGTTATTTTATGCAAAAAAACAACAGACTGCCCGCTTTTCTGAACTTGGTCGGTGGTCTGGCAACACGCTCTGGGAAAATCAATGTCGGATACCATTCAAAAGGCTGTGTTTGACATTCTGGCCAAACATCTCTCCCTCGACATCAAACAGGAGGAGATGGACATGGGTGCCTCGCTGTTGGACGCCGGCATGGATTCGCTGGATGCCGTGGAGATCCTTTTTGCCCTGGAAGACCATTTTGACATAACCATTCCCAATCCTTCCAGCGTCTCTGGTGAAACATTCGGGAGTGTCGTGCGCCTGGTGGAATCCTTGGTCGAACAAAAACGGAGCCTCCCGGCATCATGAAACAGATCGTGGTCACCGGCAGGGGGTGTCTCTCGGCCTTGGGTCCTGATCGCCACACGTTTGCCCGCAAACTGATGCGGGGCGAGTCTGGTATCGGACCCCTGACCCGCTTTGATGCCTCCGCGTTGCAGATTCAGGTGGCCGCACAGATTCCCGATTATCACGAAAAAGATTGGTTTACCGATAATCAGTTGCAGCAACTGGATCGTTTTGCCCAATATGGCCTGTTGGCTGCCCGCGAGGCCATTGCGGAGTCCGGGTTGGACCTGAGCGGACCATTGGCCCAACGCACGGCGGTCATTATCGGCACCGGCACCGGGGGACAGGAGACCCAGGAACAGTCCTACCACCGTCTGTTTGAGCAAAAGGCTAAACGATTTCACCCGTTTACCGTACCAAAACTGATCCACAGCTCCGTTGCCAGTCAAATCAGCATCACCCATGGCATTACCGGTCCGGCCTTTACCACCTCCTCGGCCTACTCCTCGGCGGGACATGCCATCGGCATGGCTCTGTTGTTGCTGCGGGCTGGTCTGGTGGATGTGGCCATCACGGGTGGGAGCGAGGCCTGTATCACTTATGGCTCCATCAAGGCATGGGAAGGGTTGCGGGTACTGGCGCAGGAGACCTGTCGTCCCTTTTGCCGTCAACGCGATGGGA
>CAIWLA010000367.1 GCA_903913345.1 uncultured Magnetococcales bacterium
ATCGCTTTTTCGTGATTTGCAGCAATAACCTGGGCGGCTGTGACGGCACCACAGGCCCCTCCAGCATCAACCCCGATACCGATCGACACTTTGGCTTGACCTTTCCCATGATCACCATCGCCGACATGGCCCGGTTGCAGAAGGCTCTGGTGGATCATCTGGGCATTCGCCGCCTCATGGCCGTGGCGGGAGGTTCGATGGGGGGAATGATCGCCCTGCAATGGGCCTTGGACTACCCGGAAAGCCTGGATGCCGCCATCGTCATCGCCTCCACACCCCGCCTGTCGGCCCAGAATATCGCCTTCAACGCCGTGGCCAGACAGGCCATCATGGTCGATCCCTACTTTAACGGCGGCAATTATTACGACCGGGAACGACCCCGAAAAGGGCTGGCACTGGCCCGCATGATGGCCCATATCACCTATCTCTCCGAGAAAGGGCTGCACGATAAATTCGGTCGCCGCCTCCAGGACCGGGAACACCTTTCCTTCGGTTTTGAAAACGATTTTGCCGTCGAAAGCTACCTGCACTACCAGGGTTCCTCCTTCGTCAAAAAATTTGACGCCAACACCTACCTGTACATTACCAAGGCAATGGATTATTTTGATCCGTTTCCCGATGTGCAGACCACGGCGCAACGACTGGCACCGGTGACCGCCAAGATACTGGTCATGAGCTTTGATACGGACTGGCGATTTGATACCTCGCGCTCCAAGGAGTTGGTCAAAATACTCAACTGGCACGCCAAAAGGGTGACCTTTGAGCTGTTTGCCTCCCCGTATGGCCATGATGCCTTTTTGCTCTATCAGCCATTGTATCAACAATCCCTGGCCTCCTTCCTCAACCGTTTGTACCTGGAACGGGGGACGGCCACAACGGACACGCCAGTAGAAACGGATGAAGGGGTGGACGACATTGCCTAGGCTTCGCATCGATCAGGCGGTCATCGCCAAACTGGTGGACGAACAGTCCCGCGTCCTGGACCTGGGATGCGGGGACGGTCTGCTGCTGGAATATCTGTTTCAACATAAACGGGTACAAGGGTTTGGCGTGGAAATTTCCCACGACGGGGTCCACGCCTGCATCGCCAGAGGGTTGCCGGTCTATCACGGCGACATCGATCAGGGATTGTCGGATCATCAGGACGACTCGTTCGACTATGTGATCCTCTCCCTGACCTTGCAGGCGGTGCGGCGTCCCGAATTTGTGTTGCAGGAAATGTTGCGGGTGGGCAAAAAGATTATTGTCTCCTTTCCCAATTTTGGCCATTGGCGCATCCGCGCCCACCTGGCCTTCGGGGGACGGATGCCCCGAACCCGTCTGCTGCCCGACTCCTGGTATGATACGCCCAATGCCCATCTGTGTACCATCCTGGACTTTCAGGATTTGTGTGACAAAATGGAGATTCGCATTTTGCGCCAGATTCCACTGGCCGCCGGGGGCGGATTGCCCACCGGCTTGATCAAAAGAGGGGTCTCCAAATGGTTGGTGCCCCTCTCGGCCGCCAATTTTCTGGCCCCCATTGCCGTCTTTCTTCTGGAAAGGGGAAAACCATGACCATCTCCATCACACCACTGATCGCCGAAGAGGAAATCCGGGCACGGGTCGTGGCCCTGGCCGCAGAGATTGCCCCCCGCCTGCAACCGGGCACGGTGGTGGTGGCCCTGCTGAAAGGGGCCTTTGTCTTCGCCGCCGATCTGCTGCGGGAGTTGTCCCGTCACAACCTGGATATCAACCTGGATTTCATGGTGCTCTCCTCCTATGGCAACGATACCCTCAGCAGCGGTCGCGTATTGATCAAACTGGACTGCCAAAAGCTGGTCGAAAACCGGGATGTGCTGTTGCTGGATGATATTCTCGACAGCGGCAACACCTTGACCTTTGCCGCGAAACATATGCTTTTCAAGGGGGCGGATCGCATTTTGACCTGCGTCCTGCTCGACAAGCCCTCCCGCCGCCAGACCCCTTTTCAGGCCGATTTTGTCGGGTTTACCATCCCCGATCTGTTTGTGGTCGGATACGGTATCGATCATGCCGAGCGGTTTCGCGAGTTGCCGTTTATCGGCCATCTGCACGAGTGAAGGGGCGGCATGACCCGTTCGTCGCCCCCCTTTTTTACCGTTCGAGCCATCCTGTTTGATCTGGATGGCACCC
Organism: uncultured Magnetococcales bacterium; assembly: GCA_903913345.1. Lineage (GTDB taxonomy): Bacteria > Pseudomonadota > Magnetococcia > Magnetococcales > Magnetaquicoccaceae > Magnetaquicoccus. The sequence goes on from CAIWLA010000367.1 coordinate 2,155, forward strand.
TGGTGGATTCGGCCCCGGACCTGTGCGGGGCGATGAACCATGTCCTGGCCGGGCGGGGCCATCCCCTGCTGGATCTCACACAGGTGCGCCATCTGGTCGGCCATGGTGCCCGTGCCCTCCTGGCGCGGGGCTTTTGGGGCGAAACGGCGGAACCCCCGGTGGCAGACCCCGATTTCGAGGCGGCCGTCACCGACTTTCTGGACTATTATCGGGACCATCTGACCGACCATTCCGCCCCCTATCCCGGTGCCGTTGCGGCACTGCAAATCCTCCGGCAACGGGGATTTCCCCTGGCGGTGGTCACCAACAAACCCGAAGCCTTGGCGCAGAAAATGCTGGAACAGTTGCACTTGCGCCCCTTCTTCACCCACGTGGTGGGGGGAGATACCCTGCCACAACGCAAACCGGCACCCGAACCCCTGCGGCATGTCCTGGATCAATGGGGCATCCCGCCCCATCTGGCCCTGATGGTGGGGGATTCGGGGGTGGATGTGGAGGCCGCCCAGGCCACCGGTTGCCCCGTGGTCTTGATGAGCCATGGCTATCGGCGCGGAATCGACGCGGAACAATGGCATCCCGATGGGGTGTTGGACCATTTTGAACAATTGCCGCACTGTGTGCCTACCGAACAGAAGGAACCACGATGAACAAACCGTTAAAACTGGGTATTCCCAAGGGGAGTCTGGAACAGGCCACCATGGAACTGTTTGCACAGGCGGGTTGGCATATCTCCCCCCTGTCGCGCAACTATTTTCCAGCCATTGACGACCCGGAACTGACCTGTTCCCTGGTCCGTCCCCAGGAGATGGCCGTCTATATCGCCGATGGCACCCTCGACCTGGGATTGACCGGCCTGGATTGGATCCTGGAGCGCGACTGCGCCGACAAGGTGACCCCCATCGCCACACTGGACTATTCCAAAAGCTCCAACCAGCCCTGCCGCTGGGTGCTGGTGGTGCGTCAGGACGCCCCGGTCCACTCGCTGGCCGATTTGCAGGGCAAACGCATTGCCACCGAACTGGAACAAGTAACCCGGAATTATTTAAAAAAGAACGGCGTGGAGGCGGAGGTCGTCTTCTCCTGGGGAGCCACCGAGGCCAAGGTGGTGGAAGGACTGGTGGATGCCGTGGTCGAAATCACCGAAACCGGCTCCACCATCCATGCCCACGGTTTGCGCATCGTCGAAGAGGTGATGGAGACCAGTACCCGCCTGATCGCCAATCCGACCGCCTATGCCGATCCCTGGAAAAAGGCCAAAATTGACCAGATTGCCCTGCTGCTCTCCGCCGCCCTGGCGGCACGGCACAAGGTGGTATTAAAGATGAATATACCAACCGACCGCCTGACGGAGGTGACCGCCTTTTTGCCCAGTCTCCAGTCACCCACCGTCAACCGTCTCACCGACCCGGCCTGGCTGGCGGTGGAATCGGTGGTGGATCGCAAACAGGTCCGCGACCTCATTCCCCGACTGAAAGGGGCCGGTGCAGTGGGTATCCTGGAGTATGACCTGAAAAAGGTGATATGATGAGGATCTCTGACTGTTGTCTGGATCAGAACGGGGGGTTTGCCCCCGACCCCACCAGGGGCCTTGCCCCTGGACCCCACCAGGGGGATAATCCCCCTGGACCCCTGATAAAGAAAAGGGGATTGGCCTTTGGTGGCCTCTCCAACCCATGGGAGGGATTTGCCTGTGCCGTTGTCTGAACGGATGTTGCATGGATCGGAATGGCTGCTGTTGGGCATGGCTCTCCTCATGGCCCTGACGGCGTTGTCACGCCTGTTGGTGGAACAAATGAGCCGCTTTTGCGCCCGATGGGAGCCACTCCCGACCGCTCCTCCCCCGCAACCCGTGGTCCAGGCCGACCAGGGGTCGGAAGAGATTGCCGCCATCGGGGTTGCCATCCATCTCCATCGCACCCGGTTACGCCGTGGCATCCCCATGACGAGGAGTTCTGAATAATGTTGAAAAGACCCCTTGGAATCACGGAAGTGGTCCTGCGCGATGCGCATCAATCGCTGCTGGCCACCCGAATGCGCATCGACGACATGCTCCCCATGGCCGCCCGGTTGGACCAGATTGGTTATTGGTCGCTGGAAATGTGGGGGGGAGCCACCTTCGATGCCTGCATTCGCTTTTTGGGGGAGGATCCCTGGGAACGGCTGCGCCGACTCAAGGCGGTCATGCCCAACACCCGGATGCAAATGCTGTTGCGTGGCCAAAATATTCTGGGATACCGGCATTATGCCGATGATGTGGTCGAAAAGTTTGTCGAACGTGCCGCCCTCAACGGCATGGATGTCTTTCGTATTTTTGATGCCATGAATGATGTCCGCAACCTGAAAACCGCCATCCAGGCCACCCTGAAGGTGGGCAAACATGCCCAGGGCACCCTCTCCTACACCATCAGTCCCGTCCACCATGTGGACCATTGGGTGGATATGGGCAAGCGGTTGGAAGAGATGGGCTGCCACTCCATTTGCATCAAGGATATGGCGGGCCTGTTGAAACCGTTCGTGGCTTATGAGCTGGTGGCCCGTCTGAAAGAGACCATCGCGCTGCCCATCGCCCTCCATTGTCATGCCACCACGGGTCTCTCCACAGCAGCCATCGTCAAGGCGGTCGAGGCCGGACTGGACATGGCCGATACCTCCATCTCCTCCATGAGCATGACCACCGGCCATTCGTCCACCGAGTCGGTGGTGGCCATCTTTCAGGGAACCGAGCGGGATACCGGACTCGACCTGCAACATCTGGAAGAGATTGCCGCCTATTTTCGTGAGGTGCGCAAACAATACGCCCCCTTCGAAGGCGGACTGAAAGGGGTGGATTCGCGCATCCTGCTGGCCCAGGTGCCGGGCGGGATGCTCTCCAACATGGAGAGCCAGCTCAAGGAACAGGGCGTCCTGCACAAAATGGATGCCGTGCTGGCAGAAATTCCCTCGGTGCGGCAGGATCTGGGCTTTCTGCCCCTGGTGACACCCACCTCGCAGATTGTGGGCACCCAGGCCGTACTCAACGTGGTGTTGGGGGAACGGTACAAGACGATCACCAAGGAGACACAGGGCATCCTGCGGGGGGAATACGGGGCCACCCCCGCCCCGGTCAATGCGGAATTGCAGGCACGGGTTCTGCAAAATGGGGAAAAACCCCTCACCTGTCGCCCGGCGGATCTCTTGCCGCCAGAGATGGACCGCTTGACCACCGAATTGCAGGAGAATGCGGCCACCCGCTCGATCCAACTGGCAGACGCCCTCATCGAGGATGTATTGACCTATGCCCTGTTTGCCCAGGTTGGCCTGAAATTTCTCGAAAACCGCCATAATGCCCAGGCCTTTGAGCCAAAGCCGACCGGCAAGGAGACCACCCCCGCCCAAAAACCGTTGCCCTCCCCTCCCCCCCCCACGGGCGAAGCGGAGCGGTATCGTGTGGTGGTCAACGGTCAGGTTTATCACGTGGAAGTGGGACCGGAGGGCAACCAGATCACCGCCCCGACCGCCCAGACCCCGGCACCCACCACACCCCATCCCGCCCCGGCACGGGAGAAGATGGCCGAGATGGAGGAAATTTTGGCTCCCCTCACGGGTACCATCACAAAAGTTCTGGCCCGCCCCCATGACAAGGTGTTGGCCGATGGGGTCGTCCTCGTGATGGAGGCCATGAAGATGGAAACGGAGATCCGCGCACCCCATTCCGGTCGAATTGTTTCGGTGGCCGTGCAGGTGGGCGACACCGTCCAGACCGGCGACATTTTGTTCCTCCTGGCATGATTGCTCCATCGCTCATGGAACCATTGACCCTCTTCTGGCGGACGACCGGACTGGCCCACATGAGCTGGGACTCTGCCCTCATGCTGGGGGTGGGCGGGGTGCTGATCGCGGTGGCCATCCGGCGGGAATGGGAGTCCCTTTTCCTGTTCGCGCTCGGATTTTCCATCCTTCTGGCCCATCTGCCCGGCTCCACCCTGGCCGAACCGGGGGGATTGCTGTACGGTCTGTACGAGGTGGGTATCCGCAATGGTCTGTTGCCCGCCCTCCTCTGCCTGGGACTGGGGGTTTTGGCCGATTTTGGACCCCTGATCGCCATGCCCTCCCTGTTGCTGGTGGGCGCGGCGGCGCAGACAGGTATCTTTGTCTCGTTGTGGATCGCCCTGGTTTGGCAAACCGGGTTGACGGAGGCGGCGGCGATGGGACTGGTCGGCGGAGCCAATCTGCCGAGCCTGGTCTTTGGCGTCAACCGCCTGGCACCCGATTGGCTGGGGACGATGGTGGTGGCACTGTACGCCTGCATGGCCCTGATGCCACTCCTCCAGATCCCGATCGCCCGTTTATTGACCACCGAACAGGAACGCCAGGTGGGCATGGCACCCCTTCGCCCGGTTTCCCGTTGGGAGAGAATCTTTTTTCCGTTCCTCTTCCTGTTGCCCAGCCTGCTGCTCTTGCCCGCCATCGCCCCCCTGTTGGGTCTGTTGGCCTTTGGCAATCTGCTCAAGGAGTCTGGCATCGCGGCACGCCTGACGATGGGGCTGAACCCGACCATGCAGACGGGGCTGTTGCCCTTGATCACCCTTCTGCTTGGACTGGCGGTGGGGGGAAAAATGTCGGCAGAGCGGTTTTTTTCTCTGGAAATGATAGGTATTCTGGGCCTGGGTGTGGTAGCCTTTGGTATCGGCAGCATGGCCGCCGTTTTGATGGGCAAATGGCTGTATCGTCGCACGGGGGGGCAGGTCAATCCCCTGGTGGGCGTCGCTGGCCTGGCCATGGTCCCACTGGCCGCTCGGCTGGCCCATAAACTGGGGGTTGAGGCCGCCCCGGATGTCAGACAGAGGTCGCAACATCCCCTCCTGCTCACCTACGCCATGGGCGTAAACATGGCAGGGGTGATCGGTTCCATCGTGGCGGCGGGCATACTCCTGACCGCACTTGGCGGAAGATAACCCCCCGGTTTTGGGGGCAGGAGAGCGTCGGGCACCGTTGGTTGGCCGCGCTCTCGTTTCAAGACGCATGGCCGCCCCTCTTTTGGGGTGGAATGCGGGCAAATGACGGAAGAAGGGAACTATCAGGCATCGCAACCACTCCAACCCACCATGAACGGGTCAGTCGGGATGCGGTGTCTCTCATAACGTTTGGAGCGAGGTCCTTATATGGAAATCAAGCTGGAAGGTCGCCATGTCGAGTTGGGTGATGAATTGTGTGAACGCATTCGCAGTCGCATGGAAAATCTGGATCAACGCTTTGGTCCCATCACCCATGCCCGGATGAGTGTGGAACGCAGTGTGCGCAAGATTGAGCAACGCGCCAAAGTGACGGCTGTGGTTCATGTCACGGGAACCACTCTGACGGTCACCAAAGAGACCCCTACAGTGGTGGCTGCCGTCAACGAGGCACTGGAAACCCTCAGCCTTGAACTGGCGGAACACGTCGAAAAAACCAAGAAGAGCCATCGCTCGTAGCGATCGCTCTTCCTTTTCTCCTCTTAAACCCCTCCCCCCGGCCAACAGAGGCCGTCACACCCCCGCCCCTTTTCATTTGTCTCGATTGTCAAAGGGAAAGGGGGTTGGGGAGAGGGTTTATCGACCGCCCCGGCATGCCAGAGAAAACCGCCACAGAGGCCTCTCTCAACGAGATCCCTTGTCCGCGCCAAACCGGAGGTCGGGATGGACCGGCCATCCTCAACAGACGGCTCAAGAGGACTTGAACCATCTTTTGGCCCGATAATATTTCATGGCACCGCGATGATAGGGCACATCAATCGCCTTGAGCATCTTGCGCGGGGAGAGATGATGCAGGGCGGGGTTGCTTTGCCGCAGGGTCTCCATGTTGTCAAACACCTTCTTCACCAACCGATAGACCACCTCATCATCCATCTCATTGTTGGCAACCACCCAGGTCTTGATACCCACCGTGGTCACATCCTGCTCCGCATCGCGATACATTTTGCCAGAGATGGCCGTGGTGTCAAAATAGGGCTTGGATTTGACCAGACCGGCCACACAATCCCCTTCGATCGGGACAATCTCCAGACGCATGGCCAGGGCCAACTGGGCCAGGGCCAGGTTGGGATGATTCATCACCTCAAAATAACCATCCGTGGTGCGCGACTGGAGGGCGTGAGGGAGTTCATGCGGTTCCAATCGACCCAGGACAAGATCGCTTGACAGCCCCTTGCACCCATTCAACAACTCCACCACCCGCTTGGCATTGTCAGACCCCTCCGGTCCCACATTCAACCGTTTGCCACCGATGGCCTGAAAAGAGGAGATTCCGGACTTTTTGGAAACCACCAGCGTGATCGCCTCCTCGTTCAACGCAAACAGGAGACGCACCCTTTTCAGGCTCCCCTTGAAAGGGGCCTGTCCGTTCCAGGCCTGATGCAACAGATCCCCCCGCACAATGCCCAGCTGCACCGTGCCATTCTGGACGTTTTCCAGGGTGCGGGCGGGACTGTCGGCGGGGACCATCTTGCACGGCGATGGCGTACCCAACAGATCACAGAACGATTTGACAACCGGAAAAAGCGTGCCGGTCTGATTGCCCCGCGGCAACTGTGTTCTGACAAATTTTTGTGCCGCAGCGCGTATGTTTTCCAAAGGCTCGTTATCGCTCATCACAGTGCGCGGCGCAA
>CAIWLA010000368.1 GCA_903913345.1 uncultured Magnetococcales bacterium
CCGGCATTGATTGACTCCTGTTTCAAGAGATTGGAGTGGCCACACGTTTCCGAAGAATGCCGCTGGGTTTGAACATAACCACGCTCCCGGCCCACACGATATCCACCTTATTCGTCTTTATTTTTCCTGTGCTTGATTGCCGCCTTGCTTATTTCTTCAACAAATTCATCTGAATAATAGCAGAAAAATTCTTTTCCTTCAGTGAATAAGAGATACAACAAAAAAACAAATACATAAATCGCACCAAAAACAAACATGTACAGATGTGTTGCCACATTTGGGGCGTTATTTCCAATTACACCGAATACCTGTTCAACACCCTAAACAAAAGAGCATATTTTATTATAAACAATGAAATGTATGCGATCAGCATGTATTCAAAAATCGTCATATTCTGTTACCTGACGGAAAGAGCATCCACGAACCAGCATCATGCCTTACCCAGACAGCATTGTTTGAATTTTTTGCCGCTACCACACGGACAGGGATCGTTACGTCCGATACTTCGGTTGAAATTTCGTACTGGCATAGGAAATGGAAAAACGTTAGAATTTTCCCTCATTATTCCCTTCGATTCAGCTAAAACAGAATATTCAAGATCAGACATACCATTAACTTTATCTTTCATTAATTCATAATGGCGTTTAATGCTGTTAATATAATCGACATCAACCAGCAAGACATCCTTGAACATTTTCAATATTTGTGGAGCAATTTTTGACTGGGGGCTTAAGACATTCAGATTCGGCCCCAACATCTCTTCAATAACTGAACGATCATTCGTTCCGATCCACCTAGCGTAAAATGTTGGGGTTTCCCATCCGTAGGCAATGGTTGCGACATTCCCTTGTCGTTCTGTCATAACGTTAAAAAACACTCTTCTGCAATCGCATTGCTTTTCACTGCAAAACATTTCAAAAAATCCGTACACATCTGCCGGCAAATTCCAATGGGAATCATCGAACACTTTTATGATTCTCATCTCTTTGTCTGCAACTTCAGGAAGAAACTTAAAAAAAGGTGTGAAATGCATACAATCACTCCGCTCCCGTCTTCTTCTTCCTCGGTCCAGGTCTCCGCCGATCTGCTATGATCATGAGGCCAATTTCAATGGATTCGATGTTCAATTCATCTGGCTTGAAAACTCCCCCATACCAAGCGCGCATTTCTTTATGCTCTGGATGGCGCGGGTTCATGACAGCCTCAAGGAAGTCAAAATATCCGCCGATTCCACCCACATCTTCTGGCGGGCACCGTCGGGCACCATCAATATAACGGGGATACGTCAATTGAGGATCAAATTCCGGGAATTCCTCAACCAACACCTCGTGTTCCCATCCGTCACCGAAATCGTATTCATATTTGAAACTTCGAAAGCCTTTTTCAAGTATGCTGGAGATTTTTACATTCTTCTCTTGGTAAATTTTGAAGTTCGGATCTGAGAACTCTCGGTCTGGGATACCATAATGTCTATCACCGATATGAAAAGCATGCAAATGGCCGTCCCGCCAGCCCATCGCAACCTGGATGATGTCATGCAGTCGTCCCAGGGACATGTCATCAGGCACTTGGATGCGCCGCCAGATCAATGGCTCTATGCCCAGCAGGGAGATTTTCATCTGGACAATTCTGGGGTGATAGGCTAGTTCCGGCATTGATTGACTCCTGTTTCAAGAGATTGGAGTGGCCACACGTTTCCGAAGAATGACACTTGACTTGAAACTGAGTACACTCCTGGCAGAAACCTCAATCGGCTCACCGGTTCTCGGGTTGCGTCCTCGTCGGACACGCTTCGCCCGCACTGAGAACACCCCAAAACCGGATAATTTCACGCTCTCCCCCTGCTCCAACCGTTGCGAGACGGTTGCAAACACGGCCTCCACGACATCGGTGGATTGTTGCCTCGAAATGCCAGCCTGTTCCTGAACGACCGCGACGATATCTGCTTTGGCAGTGGTTGCCATATTTTCCCCTCGATCAAATTGCCCACAGTGGTGGTTGGCCCCGGTTGCAACGGCGTGCCCCTGTCGCACACCGGACACGACCCGCAGGAAGTGCCAGCGGAACGAGCCAAACGGCGGACACGTGGCGACTGGGTGCGACGGGTGGCGGTTGCCAGTGCTGGGCGACGGGGACAGAACGTGAGGGGGCACTGCCTGCCTGCCGCTCACGCATCCGGCAACTGCACCCAAAATATCCGAAGCCCACGCTGATTGGTAGGGTTTTCCGCTCCATGGCCACGTCCAATCACCGAAAGAGACGCAAACGTGTGGCGACTGGGTGCAAACCTGCCCAACTGGCCCCATCTCAACCCGCCAACGCCAACAAACACAACCCCTTCCAGCGTCACCCGGACTCCAGTTCAACTCCCGCAACCCTACCAACTTTCCCCTCTGCGGAAACCTGTTGACGCCATTCCAACTCCCGCTCGACAAGGAAGCCGAACTACGAAATTGCCATCTGTGGATAAATCCAGCAACATGATATTTTTATTCATCTTTGTTAAGTCAAACTTAGTTTGACCTTTTCGAGGGAGGTCAACAGGTTTTGGAGAATGTGGCGGAGAGGAGAATGGTGGGGGTGGTTTTTGGGGTGGCGGGGCCAGGAAGTGGGTGGGTGCCCACGCCTCCTATTTGTCTCGCACCGGAAAGAGATTCTGGTCCAAGCTCGGGAAACCTATCGTCATGTGTTGCGGAATTCCGACTTCGGAGAACTCCTTGGCGATGGGCAGATCCCTCAGTCCTTTGACCATGTGTTCGCAACTATTCAAAGTCTGGAGTCGCGAAACCTGCTTGACCAATTCGGGGTCGACCACTGGTATACAGTCGTAATTGAC
>CAIWLA010000369.1 GCA_903913345.1 uncultured Magnetococcales bacterium
ACCTCCAGGCGATCATCCTGGACATCGACACCGGAGGTAAGGATGACGACGCTGGATGGCAACAACGGGCCGAACATCTCCCGCCGTTCCATCAGCCCCTCACCGTCCAATTGCTCGGCACTCTCCTCCCAGGTTTCGCCCAGTTTGGTGTTGACCCAAACCTTCAACCGGGACGGGTCGCGGTAGACTTGGCCATGCTCCACGGCAATGTCCCCCCAGGAGGTCCACCCGTGCGGGGAGTAAAGGCTGGACAGGTGAAAGCCCGCCACTTTGCTGTCCGGATTTTCCGCGACCCATTGGCCACGTTCCAGCATCCACCCCTTCTGGAAGTCCTGGATGGCGGCATCGCAGTGGATGCACTCATAAAAGGCGTTTTCCCGATTGCCATCGGGCCACCGCACCTGTTTCCACGCCAACACCTGCAATTCTTTGCAGGACGGGCACGGTACCCAGTACCGTCGCCGGTCGCTCTCCAAGTAGGCCGCATCAATCCGGCTGAACCCTTTGATGGTCGGGGTCGATACCATCAAAATCTTGCAATTGGCAAAAGTGACCGTGCGTTGGATGGCCAGGGCCACCGGATCCCCCTCGCCATCGGCATCGCCTGGATACCCATCGATTTCGTCCATGAACAGGTAGCGAACGGGCATGGAACGCAAGCCCACCGCCGAGTTGGCTCCGGTCAAAACCAAAACGCCGCCAGGGAATTCTTTTCCCAAAATTGTGTTGCCGGAATCACGAGATCTGGGGTCGTTTACCAAATCCTTCAGGACGGGGCTGACTTCAATCAGCGGGTCGATCCGTTGCTTGGAATGCCGTTTGGCGGTCTCCACCGTGGGTTGAACCAGCAGCATGGGGCCGGGAGCCTGATGAATGATATATCCCAACCAGCAGAGGCCAGCCTCGGTCCCGCCCAACTGCGCACCCTTCATGAATACCACCCGCTCCACCGGCGACGACGGCGACAGGCAGTCCATGATCTCCTGGAGATACGGGGTCCGACTGGTGCGCCATAGCCCCGGTTCGCCCGAAGCCACCGAGGAAAGCATCCGGTATTTGTCGGCCCAGGCGGAAACCGTCAGCAGGGGATCGGGCTTCAATCCCTGGCGAAAGAACGCCCCATAGGACAGCGTCAGAGCGTTCGATACCATTGGATAACTCCTTCTCGCCACACGGTTAAACTATTTAAAAAAATCGTTCAAATTCATCATATTGCGCTTGTTTGAACGATTGACAACCAGATGATCCGCCGGGAACCAGAACCCGGCGGCCCAACTCGAAACTCCCCGCATGGAAAACCTTGATGCGCATCTTCCCATGCCATATCCTCTGGCCCTCCCAGGACAGGGGTGGCAAACCGCAACGAAGGGGTAAACCAGTGGATCACCTGAAAGATCAAAAACAGACCGACTCCAAGTATCGCGTAAAGGCCGTCATGCCCGAACCTCGGCGGATCAATACAAGACCCCCATTGACGTGTCCTCAAGCGGAACAGTATGTCAATCCGGATACGAAGGTTGCACCTCACCAAGAAGAGTCTGAGGAACCAGAGCAACTTCACGCTCGGCAGCCACGTCCGCAAACGACTTACCGCCGGAACCTTCTAAGTAGACGATTTTCCCAGTTGCCTGAATGAACCGCTGAACCGCCACGTCCACATAAACCGGGCTGATCTCCATGGCGTACACCCGGCGACGGTTGGCTTCCCCGGCCATGATCTGCGAACCGGAACCGGAGAACGGCTCATAGCACAAACCGCCCAATGGCACATGCTGACGCATGGGGATACCGAAGCACTCCAGTGGCTTGGGGGTTGGGTGTTCTGGACGCTCGTCACCGGTCAGCCCTTTGATGTCCCAAACCGTGTACGCGGGATCAGCCCCCTCCAGTTTCTCCGGCCTGTTGCCACGGATCCACCCGTAGAAGCACGGTTCATGCTTCCAGAGGTAATGCGTTCTGGTCAAAACCGGCGACGGCTTGTTCCAGATGATCTGTTGGTGGACAAAGGCCCCCATCTTTTCCCAGACACCTTCCAACATGCCCTGCCGCCTCGACGCATGCCAGCAATACCACGCCGCATGGTCAGTTATGGCATGAGCCTTGGCCGCCGTGATAAAACCTTCGTAAAGTTCTGGCCCCTGGCTGGAGTCGTCCCAGGTCACGCCATAGGTGTCGGACCAGTCCTTGTTGCCGTCGGTCCACCCCTTTTTCTCTTTCCCCTCCGCAGCGGCTTTCGCCTTGGTGGCTCTCTCCTTGGCTGATTTGTTCGGGGGATGGTTGGTGCCGTCGTAGTCCACCAGATAGGGAGGGTCGGTCGCAAACAGGATGGCCCGCTCGCCATTCATCAGGCGGATGACATCGTCGGCCACGGTACTGCTACCGCAAAGCAAGCGATGTTCGCCCAGAACCCAAAGATCTCCGGGGCGGGTGACCGGGTTTTTGGGTGGTTCGGGAATATCCTCCTCCCCACCTGCACCGCCACCTTCACCCTGCTCTCCCATCCCGTCCAGAAGATCGCCCAACTCCTCATCGGAAAACCCGATCACGTCCAGGTCAAAGCCATCCTCCCGCAGACGCTCCAATTCGGCGGATAGGATGTCGTCATTCCAGCCTGCCTCAAGGGCCAGTTTATTGTCGGCCAAAATATAGGCCCGCCGCTGCGCGTCACTCATGTGGTCAAGAACGATGACCGGCACCTGTTCCAGCCCCAACTTGCGGGCCGCCATCAGGCGGCAGTGCCC
>CAIWLA010000370.1 GCA_903913345.1 uncultured Magnetococcales bacterium
GCCAACGAGTCCCTGTTTTTTGCCGCCAACGCCGCCTGGCTCCACGCCGTAAAGGAGTGGATGTTGGCCGTCAACAAAGCCGCCGAGGCCGCCGCCGCCGAAGCCGATGTCACCGAACATGCCCTGCACGTCTGACGCACACCACATGCTGACCTCCGGTCGGCCCTGACCGCACCACACACCGACGTTATCACGCCGAAAAAGACTCAGGAACCACATACTGCGGGCAGTCGACCTGGGTGATCGGATGGTCGGGATGGTCGAGACGCATGGCCGTCAGCCGTCCCCCGTACACACAGCCGGAATCCAGTCCCTTCGTACAGAGATTCAGAGTCAGTCCGGCGGCCGCCCAGTGACCATACACAATGTGCCCCTTTTCCGTTGCGGGACGCTGTTCAAACCAGGGACGAAAGGAAAAATCCGGCGATTGCGTCTCCGGTGATGGGACAAAGGCATGGGGGTTGGCCAATCGGGAAACCAGGGGATGGGTGGGCCACAAAGGTCGTCCGTCGGGCGCGCACAGGCGCAAACGGGTCATCACGGCAAAGGCAAAGCGCAAATGGTCGAGTCTTTCTGTCCTGGGTGGTTCTTCATCCAGAACGGCGTTATTCCACCCCTGGAAGAAGGTCTGGCTGGCGGATCTGTCCCTAAAAATCCGGCCCAATGCGGCCGAATACCCACACGCCCTGGACAAACTCCAGGCCGGAGACAGCCCCGCATGGACCATACTGATCCCCAGGGTCCGGTCATAGTGCAACAAGGGAAGGGCACGCAACCAGGTTCCCAGTGCCAGGGCATCCGGTGCAGACTGCATCTCTTGATAAAATGGCAGCAACCCTCGATCTTCCTGCCCACTGAGTTTGGCCACGGCCCGACCTTCATGGTTGCCCATGACCACCACAGCCCCCTCACCCAATCCCCGGACAAAACGGATGGTGCCCAGGGAATCCGGTCCACGATTGATCAGATCGCCGACAAACCAGAGACGATCGCGCCCTGGATGAAAGGCAATGGCCGCCAGCAGTGCCCGCAATTCAGGCAGGCACCCATGCACATCACCGATCGCGTAGATGGCCATCTCGAACCTACAGACGCATCCACCCGCCTCTCCGGCGCGGAGGACAGGTCGATGACCAGTGATTAAAAAAGGGAATGGGAGAGGTCATGGACGATCAACCGGCCGCCTGGCCCCATCCTTTGAAAGGATTGGCACTCAGGTTGGCGTTAAAATAGCGGGGATCGGCGGAGATCTCCTGACCGATCCAGTCCGGGAAAACGATCGCTTGTTGCTCGTCCGTCAACTCCACCTCGGCCAGCAACAGCCCCTGATTGGCACCCAGAAATTCATCCACCTCCCACACCAAACCTGCGTATTGAACACGGTGGCGAATCTTTTCGATCAGGGTCTGTTCACACAACTCATCCAGCAACACCTGGGCATCGGCCAGGGGAATGGCATACTCAAACTCGGCCCGTGAAAAACCGTGCGTCAGACCCTTGATCGTCAGTGTACCCTCCTCACCGGCCACCCGGACGCGCACAACGCGCTCCTTGACCGTGGACAAGAATCCCTGGCGAATGGGACAGATCGAGGAGACCAGATCACGACCCACAGTCTGCCACCGATCCTTTTGAACCAAAAATCGTCGTTCAATCTCTTTGGCCATACCACCCTTTCCTCTCCATCCCCTTTGCCTCTCCATCAAGGGATCAAATCTGCCGTCCATTGTTCGATATCCGTGGTGACCTGCCCCTGCAACAAGGCGGCAAAGGCCAGCAAGGCCTTGCGCGCGCTGCCGATGGGATAATAAAAGGCATCCCAGTTTTCATGTCCCTCGCCATCGTGCAAGGGAATGATATGCTCAAACCGCCAAGCCTCCCGCATTTCCAGCAGGGCACTGGTACACCTTTTTTCAATATTTTCCAGGTCACGCAACGACAATTGGCCTTTCTGACGTTGGGTGCGGTGCAGCAACTTGTGCCGCTGCACATCGGTGATAAATTTATTGAGGTCCACACCCCGTTCTGGATCCTTCAGGTAGAGAATCTCTTCACGGGAAAGGGGCGAGAGGAAAACCGAGAGGGTGGGAAACCGTTCAAACAATCCCACGTCTCGCAATTTTCCCGGCACAAACGGATTCCCTTCAAAGAAGGGCATGAGACCAGTATCCATGATGCTTTGAATTTGGGCAATTTCCAAGGCCTGCAGATCGCCCCGCACATCCGCCACCACATAACCATCCCGATCCCGCAACGCCTCGATGGTGCCACGGGAGCGAAAGAAATAGTCCACCCCCTCCTCCTCTCCTGGGCGTGGACTGCGGTCATTGAACAACACCAACTGCTTGAAATGACTGGCCAATTCTGGATAAAACCGGCGCAGGGCAGTAAAAATCGGTCCCTTGCCCACACAGGAGGGGCCCGACAACACCACCATCTTATTCACTCTTGTTCTCCTTCCTTTTGCTCCAGGGTTGGCCTCGCAACCATTGCACTGGAGTGAACCACGGACAACCTTGGCAAAACAGCCAGGAAGATTAATCGACCTTGCTCAATTCACGCTTGAAGATGGCCTTGTGGATATCGCCCAGGCTCACAATGCCCACCAAACGGTCGTTCTCCACCACAGGAATACGGCGAAAATTGTGCAGGGCCATTTTGGAGGCGGCCTGCATGACCAACTCATCCGGTGAGACGGTGAAGACCCGCTTTTTCATCAGGCTACCCACCGAACGCGCGAGCACCTCACGGTAGGAATCTTCCATGGCGGAAAAATCGCGAGCACGCACGGGATCTTCCAGAAAATCGGCGTAACTGGGTAACAGAGCGGCCAGGATGTCTTTTTCAGAGATGAGACCAAGCAGTCTGTTGTCATCGTCAACGACCGGCAATCCGCTGATTTTATTGGTACAAATGGTCGCAGCAACCGAACGGATTGAGTCATCTCTTTTGACGGTACGCACACTGGTAACCATCACATCTTTCACAAACATGTCTATTGATTCCTTATAAAACGTTA
>CAIWLA010000371.1 GCA_903913345.1 uncultured Magnetococcales bacterium
GCAGATATTTTCCGAGGCTACGTTCAACGGACAGGCTTTCAACAAGCTGGTCGTTTTTGATGAGGCGCACAAATATATCGAGAATGATGACTTGGTCACAGGTTTGGTGGAGGTTGTGCGGGAGATGCGTCATAAGGGAACCAGCATCATGGTCGCTTCCCAAGATCCTCCGTCGGTCCCGATTTCACTGATTGAGCTATCATCTCAGATTATTATGCACAAATTTAATTCGCCCGCGTGGCTCAAGCACATCCAGAAAGCCAACTCTGCTCTGTGTGACCTGAACTCGGAGAAGATGAGCCATTTGGGTACGGGAGAGGCATACGTCTGGTCGAGCAAGGCAAGTGATGACTCCTTTTCAAAGGGTGCCGTTAAAATCAGATGCCGTCCACGGGTGACTCAACATGGCGGTAGTACAAAGACAGCGGTATGATAACAGTTGCGCATAGTGAGATTATGCTCGTTCCTTGATACTGGGCAAGAGGTCTTTCCAATGCGTTAGGGAACGCTGAAGTCGGCCCAGTTGTCAAGACGATTTTGTTCCATCGTTAAGTTCTGTAATGAGAAAGCAAAGAATTATGGAAATAACATATCCTCTTGATATATTGGTACTCACTGCTCTGGATGAAGAGATGGAGCGGGTCAAATCCCACATGGACAATCCTCGTGTCGCCAAATTTTTAAATCGGGACGGATGGCGATCCACCCTGATGGTGGGGGAACAAGGCCTGGAACTGGGCCTGTTCAGTTTTCAGGGTATGGGCAATCCCCAGGCGGCGGCCAAGACAGTCATGGTGAAAATGGAAACCCAGGCAGAGTTGGTCATTTTGATCGGTATTCTGGGTGGGCAGAAGGGAGGGCGGGAGAATATAGTCCTTCCAATAGAAAAACGGCCCATGCTGGGGGATGTGGTGGTGGCTGAAGCTCTTGTCGACTATGAACGTGGCAAATCCCACCCCCACCCAAAGCTTTTCGAACTTCGCTCCACCCCTCTGCGGTGTGACGAGCGGTTGCTGCGCACACTGAAGGCGCGCACTCAATCCGCCCAATCCGCCACAGAATGGACATCAAGAATGAAGGTCCAACGCCCAGATGGAACAGGTCGTCGGATTCTCTCTGTTGTACACTTTGGCACTGTGGCATCGGGAGAAAAAGTTGTGGCCGACAATACGACGCTGTCAACTTTGACCAATCTGCTTGCTGGCGTTGAGGGAACTCCCCCATTGCTCGGGGTTGAGATGGAAGGCTACGGCACTGCACTGGGGAGTTATGAGACCGATGCCCGATTTTTGTTCGTCAAGGGCATTTCCGATTGGGCCAACCCGGACAAGAGCGACGACGGTTGGCGTCCCTATGCCGCCGATGCTGCCGCCGCCCTGGTGTTCGACCTGCTTGGTGCGGGCGCATTCTCTCCGCGCCGGGTTGCTGGGGCAATCGTCAGTCAATCGGGAGGGATTGACATTTTGGGGGATACATCTTCTTCTGGACAGATCAAATTTGCGCTATGTCAGCGTCTGGACGTAAACTGGGAAGACGTAGCAAATGTGCTGGTTCCGCCAATTCCCACAAGTGATCGTCGTCGTTTCCGTCAGGGCCGTGAGTGCGAGGACCTTTGGGTCTGGTTGGAGGTTCGCGAGCGTTTGAAGGAATTGCCTGATGCTTTGCGGAAGGTAAGACCAGAGTTGGTTTTGTTGTTCGAACCCTGAAGGGAGATGTGGGGATGCCTCCGTGAGTGGACCGTTTTCTGGGCAGACAAAATTTGACTTTTGCAAGCGACTTCTTCAGGAATGGGAGGATCTGGCGGATGTCTTGGAAATTCCCATAGCTGATCGCCGTCATTTTTGCCAAGGGCATGAGTGCAGGAGGCTCTGGGAGTGGTTGGAGGTCCGTGAACGACTGGAAGACCTTCCAGAAGCGTTGCAACTTATCAAAAGAGACGATCTGGCGCAACTGTTGGAGAATGGGCGAAGAAAAACACCGCCCATCTCCGATGCGCCTGATCGGTCAACGGAAAGCATTTCCTCGTCTGCTGCCACTCGGGAAACGGTAACCTTGCATGGCAGCGACTCCACCGATTGGGATGGGTTGCTGGCCGATTTCGCCGACTTGGCGGAACAACAAATGGGTGCCATTCGGGACCATGTTCGCGCTGGTCGGATGGGTTCGGCTCTGAACCAGATAATCCTCTTGAAGAACCAAGTTTCCGGTCGCATTCCCCCCTTACTCCTGTCTCGTTTGCTGCGTCTTGAGGCGACACTGCGCTTGGCCATGGCGGAGCCTCTGGATCTTATCGAAACTTTGGCGACACAGGCAAAAACGCTTGCTCCCCATAGGGAAGATCACCTGCTAGCGGTCCGCTTGGTGGACGCAAAACAGGGCAGTCAAGCTGCTATGGATTCCCTCGGAGAACCCCAAACTCTTTCCGAGAGCCATTATCATGCCGCCTTGCGCCTGGAACTCGGCCAGCCACGGGAAGCACGGAAGTGGCTTGAAAGTCCAATCCACCAGGCTCTGTCCAGTGCCGAATCTGGCAAGCGTATTCCCTTGCAACGAGCTGAGACGCAGCGTCTTTTGGCTCTCGCCTCTCTTTTCTGTCGGGAACTCGGTCTGGCCCAACTCCATATTGAACAGGCCATTGGGGATGATCCTGAGGGTGAGTTGATCCGCTTTGCCCAGGGGTGTATTTATTACTATCGTGCCATTTCCCCTGCACTCGTTCCAGATCGCCCCGTTCCTTTTCCCCAACCGCCAGGGAGGGATTTGTTGCGGGACTCCAGTGAAAACCGGACCAATCTGGATCATGCCGCCGAGTTGTTTCTCGCCTTGAGCCGGAATCAGGAAACTCCACCAACCCGCCGTCGGGTGTTCGAGGCATGGTTGCTGGCAACCCTGGCCAGCCACCCGGAGCGGCACCAGGAGGGCAGGAAACTGTGTCAACAATTGCTGCAGCAGAACCCTGCCCATCCAGAGGCAATTGTCCTGAACAGTCTGGCAGGGTTTGATCTGTCCATGGAAAAGACGGTGAAATTCCTGGAACGACGCATGGAGAAACAAAAAATCACCCCCCAGGAGGTTCTTTCACTGTTGTGGCTGCGTTTTCAAAATGCCCATCCAAAGACAAAACGGTTGGTCAAGATCGTAGAGAAAGCCCGTTCCATACTTGCAGAGGCTGGACTGGAGCAAAGTTGGTACTACTGGGATATTTTGCTCCAGGCTCACGATGGCGAGAGTACACAAGCTTTGGAAAGGGTTCAGCTTCTGGATTCCGAAAATGTACGTCTGGAACTGGATTGGAAAATTCGGGAACTGGAGGCTCGCAAGACCGGACAGTGGCGTCCGGTGGCAGAATCGTTGTTGCGCTTGTCCCATGCCACTGGTGATGGGGCTGCCCTTTTTTCCGCCTGCCGGATTTTGGCTGGTGAGAAGGCATGGGAAAGACTGGCCGGCCAAGCCAAAGAATTGGTGCAGCGTGTGGCCACGGCCGCAGCGTTGGACCTGGCGGCGGTGGCCATGTGGCATCGTCAGGCGTTCCAGGAATGTCTTGCTCTGTTGGATGAATATTGGGGGCTGTTGTCGTCACACGAACCACCGGTTCGGCTATGCTGGATTCGTATCCAGTGCCTGCGTCGATTGGGGCATGTGCCGACTGCGGTACGGGAGGCGGAAGATCTCTATCGCAGGGAACCATCGGTGCAGTATGGCGTATCCCTGTTTGACCAGTATGTGGAGTGGGGAGATCTCAAACAGGCAGCCGTACTGGCCAGAAACATGCTGAGCCGTCAGGATGTGCCGGCGGATTTCCTGCTCCATGCCGCCCACATTCTGCGCCAGGAAGACACCGGACTGGCCAAAAAGCTGTTGTTTTGTGCATCGGGGGTGGGGATAACGGATGACTTGGTCACCAAAGCGTTGGACTTGGCTTTTGGGCTGGGTGCAGATGAAGAATTCCGCAACGCACTGATGGTTCGCATGCCCCGGCTTGCCACAATTCCGGGCAGCGGTGTTGGGATGATCAACAGCGTCCAAGAAATGGTGGAGCATATCCAGGCTCGGAAGACCGCATGGGAACAAACCATCCAGATGTATCGTCAGGGTCACATTTCGCTCCATCTGTTGTGCGCCAATCTGAATGTCTCCATGTCCCTCTCATTTTACCGCGCCTTCCAGGGCAAGGAGTGTCCGGTAGGAGACGATCAGGCAGAACTGTTCATCCGTCACGGGAACCGGTCATCATCGAAGATGACGATATCAACCGATGATGATCGAACCCTCTTTCTGGATGTGACAGCCTTGCTGCTTGCTGATCATTTGGACCTTCTGGATGTGGTGGAGCGATCTTTCCGGCCTTTGGCCATTGCCGCCGACCTGCAACTGGCCCTGCTGCAAATGCGGGATCAGTTTGGTACCGGCAGCATTCGGTCGATAGAGGTTCAAGAGGAAGAACGGAGTGCACTGTTTGACAACCTGGATGTGTTACGTGAGCGTCTGCGTGCTGGCATTGCAGAGGGTATCTATCGTGTGATTCCCTTGACGCACACACATTCGGCAGATTCAAACGCAGAAGACATTGAAGAGCCCATTGCCCATCCCATGGAGCGGGTCCTTTACACCATGGTGGCATCCCTCCCACCGGATGGCAGGTTCCTGGTATGGTGCGACGACCGTTCTCTGTCTGGATTTTCACATTGTGCTGGCCAGCCGATGGTCGGCATTCTGGAGATCTTGTCTGCGCTGGAGACGAAAGGGGCTCTTGCGCAGGAGCAACGGTTCCGTCTTCAACATCGTCTGCGAGCCGCCCGACTGCTTTACCTTCCCCTGGAGGCGGACGAGATTGTCCATCATCTGCGCCAGGCTCCTTTTCGCGAGGAACGCGCAGATGTCCAGGAAACGGCGGATCTGGTTACGCTAAGGCATTACATTGCCCGCATTCTGATAAATCATGAACATCTGCAGATGCCTCACGTGGAGAAGAATCGTGTGGTGAATCGCGGAGAACTGCCGATTCTGTCCAGCTTTATGCATGCGGTCACCCAGTCTCTTCTGGCACTCTGGAAGGACGAGACTGTTTCTGAAAGGCATCGCAGCATCATGATGAATTGGGTCTGGGAAAATCTTGGTTTTGCCCGTTTGCCCGGATTCTACGAAGAAATCAACATTTCCCACCGGGGAATAGTCATGGCCGACTTGTTTTGTTCAGGAATCGTCCATTTGCACAGAGAGGCAGATCTGCCTCGCTTGCGAGGTTATTTTCATTGGCTCTACCACCGTTTGCTGCTCAAGATCTCCTGGAGTACCCCCGGTTTCCTGTCAGAGGTAGTCGAGTACGTCAAAAAGTATACCTTGGCCATCCTTTCGGGCAACGATGACCAGAATGTTCGCGCGTACTGGGCACAACACTTTTTCAGGATCTTCAGCCAGGCACTGCCCATACCCATCCGGGAGGAGTTGTTCAAGGATCCTGGTTTTTTTGACAAAATGGGATTGACAGTTCGCAAGACTTTGAACATCGGGGATCACCGCTTCGAGTACAACATGTTCTGGCGTGCCGTAGCCGAGGCTATAAAGCATGGACATGAGGAATTGCAGGCTCTGAATTCACAACATTTCCTGCCACTGCGGGTCACCACTGATTCCGACGGAGAGAAAAGTGTGGTCCTGCTGGAGAAGGGTGGCAAAGAGCCTCTCCTGTCAGTGGAGTCCGCCATGTTTCCCCTGTTCTTGCCTTCCCTGTCGGAACGGGTCAACCATCTGAATCACCATCGATCATGGTTCGACTGTCCCGGTGAGCAGTTCGCCAGGATTGTGGCAGATCTGGCTACCATTGAGGATCCCCCTCGTCGACTGGAACAGGTTCAACTCTGGCGAGACCAGGCCCCAGAGATTTTCTATCAACAGTTGCAGGAAAAGATGAAGGCGGGTGATTTTGAATTATCCCCGCAGCGTTTGTTGCCCCCTTCCGGGCAACGTTGGCTATGGTCCATGCGGTTGGCGGTGGTGGATGAAACTGTCCCATTTGCCAAACAATGGGCAGATGCAGCCGAAAGGCTTTTGCAGGAAGAGAGTCTGGAAACAGCCTTGGAACGTCTGATGGGGTTACCCCTGGCCCTTCCCGTGCCACTCCTGGAAGCTCTCGCCAGAATGGGAGAGTCGGAGCGGGAAGCCCTTCTCCTGAATCAGGCCAACACCGCTGCGACTACTCTGGATCGGATTCACCTTTTGCATCTGTTGCTCCATTTCAATGTGGCAAGCCAGGACGACCCCGCCCGTGGTGCCTGGATGGGGGCGTTGCAAGATTTGTTGACGTCAGCCGCCCAGGAAGAAACGCAAGCCTTCACGGTCATTCTGAAATGGGTCGATGCGGCCACCCGCCCATGGCCGGAGGCCACCAATTGGCCAGCAGAAATTCGTTTGGCCTTCGTATGGAGCCATGCACGACGACTGCACACCCTTCTCAAGAGATGGGGCACGACAGACATCCAGATAGTTGATCATTTTGATCAGGCACTTGACACTCTCAAGTCTGCCCTGTTTTTTCCAGGCCGCAACGTCGGGCTGCTGGATGCAGCTCATCCCATGCACCTGGATCAGGACAATCTGCTCTTGTTTGGGTTGGGTCATGCCTTGGAGGCTCATTGGGAAACCATATGTTCCCATGGAGAGATCGTCCGACAACTGGCAGACGTGGCCTTCCTGAAGGGTGTGGAAAAAGATCGCATCCGCTTTCCCATTCCTTCCGCTCTGCTGGATGTTACCCTGGCCAGTAACGGCTTTTCCTCCTTTATAGGGAACGATTCCTTGACTTGGCTCCTTGAAAAGCTCCAAACGACCGGAGGAAGGGAGACATCGATGAATTGGACAGCTCATTGGCGTACTGATTGGAGGGAGTTTGCCTTGGAGCAATTGGAACAAGAACCGGGTAACAACGGTTCATGGGCCTTATTGGGACATATCCAGGGTAATCTTCCTCTTCCAAGAGAAGCATGTTCCCGTTTGACATCCCTGGTGGAGAAGACGGATTTTTCCGTACTTTGTCAGAAAGACCCGCTCACCGGCAGCCTCTCCTTGTTGGTTGCCACCAATTTGATACCGACGGACGGAAATGCAGAACGTGGTGCAAGAATCCGCATGGAAGGACAATTGTCTTCGTGCCTGGATGCCATTCTGAGCTATTATAGTCCCAATGAGGAAACTTCCGGGAAATTGGTGGCGGGCAGTGAACATCGACAGAAGGTTGCCGGGATCAAAAATTCGGCTGAAAACATTCAAGATGAAGCCCCTGAGGATGAAAAGGCGTTGATGCGCTTTTTCAATGCCGTTCTGAACATTGCGGTCATCACTGATGATCCGGATAAGTCAGCGGAGCACTTTGGACGATTGCTCAGTCAGTTGTGCGAACACCATTCCCATGCTTTGGCCCCTCTGTTGCGCCCCATGCTGCAACATCTGGTGGAGGATCTGCCTATGGCTTTTGGGCGTCATCTGTGGAAGCCTTTATTAATGCTTCGCAGCGTGTAGCCGAGAACCCTGTGCGGTAACGATGCGTTGCTGCGGTGGTATACGTCATGAGAGTCAACCTCCCTCCATGGAAGAGTGGGGAGTTCGGGTGGTATTGGGCATTGATCATCATTTCGGCCATTTCTGGGGGAGGCGGTGAACCGCCTCCCCCAGACACCCTCCACCCTCCTTTTTTAATAGTTTTCAACTATTAGGGGTACAGGGTGATTGTCCCCCTGGTGGGGTCGGGGGCAAAGCCCCCGTTTTGGCCTAAACGATAATCAAGGCCGGATATTGGATGGCCGAGACGTCAGCGGCCAAGGAGAACTTTCCGCAAAGCTTGATTCGGGTACCGATCATGTTGCAATGAAGTATGAAGGCATGGCGCACCAATCAACGACAAGGGTGGTTTCAGGCAGGCAAGCAGGAGATGCTGTTTTCATGTCGGCGAACGTGGCGGAGATGAGCGTCCCCTCCTCTGCCGACCTCAACTTGGTCCTGTTCCAGGCCGTGTGCGAACCAAACTGGCCGACAGCGATTTTGCAAAACTCGCAAAAACACAGGCAGACGGCTTTTTGAACGGAAATTTTTTTGATATGTTTTTCAATCGGTTGCACGTTTTTTAGTCTCGTTCGGTAACCGTATAAAAACAGGGAACTCTCCGTTTTGCGGTGCAGCAAAAAC